>NZ_JBHWUR010000031.1:0-68312 GCF_042737755.1 Streptomyces sp. NPDC059994 | reverse complement strand
GCGACCGGCCGTACGCCCGCACCCGCGCCGCAGCCCGCACGCCCGCGTCACCGGCCGTGCGGCCCCGCGCCCTGGCGAAGGTGACCGAGACGCACCGATCCGGGTCCGGGCCGCGACCGGCCGTACGCCCGCACCCGCGCCGCAGCCCGCACGCCCGCGTCACCGGCCGCGCGGCCCGCGCCCTGGCGAAGGTGACCGAGACGCACTGATCCGGGTCCGGGCCGCGACCGGCCGTACGCCCGCACCCGCGCCGCAGCCCGCACGCCCGCGTCACCGGCCGTGCGTTCACGTCCGCCCCGCATTGCGCCTACGGCAGCGAGCCGCCCGTAGCGTCCACCCACTGCCCCGTCACCCAGCGCCCGTTCTCGGAGGCCAGGAACGCCACCACGTCCGCGATGTCGGCGGGGGTGCCGACGCGCCCCAGTGCCGACATCGCCGCGGCGCCCGCCCACGCCTCGTCGCTCGCGCGCAGCCACTCCGCGTTGACGTCGGTGTCGACGATGCCCGGCGCCACCGAGTTCACCGTGATGCCCCGGCTGCCCACGACCCTGGCCAGATCGCGGGTGAGGACATCGAGCGCGGCCTTGGTCATCGCGTACGCCATCAGGTCCGGCAGCAGCGCGGACCGAGAGACGCCGGAGGAGATGCTGACGATCCGGCCGCCGTCCCGCATCCGCTCCAGACCGAGCCGGGCCAGGAAGAACGGGGCCTTGGTGTTCACCGCGAACAGCCGCTCGTACTCCGCCTCCTCGATCTCCCCGAACGCGCGGGCTGTGCCGATGCCCGCGTTGTTGACCAGGATGTCCACCCCGTCGGCGTGCCGGTCGAAGGCCGCCCACAGCGCCTCGGCGTCGCCGGGGACACCGAGTTCCTGACCGAGGGCGAAGGCCGAGCCGCCGGCCGCCTCGATCGCGGCGACCGTCTCCTCGGCGGCCGCCGCGTTGCTGCCGTAGTGGACGGCGACCCGCGCCCCGTCCCGGCCAAGCCGCTCCGCGATGCCCCGGCCGATGCCCCGGCTGCCGCCCGTGACCAGCGCCGTCCTGCCCGTGAGTGCGCCCATGGCGTACGTCCTCCCCGTGGATGTAATTCTGTAGCGGTCGCTACAGAAAGGGAACGTAGCACATTATTTAGCGGTCGCTATAGAATTCGTCCATGACCACCGGACAGCGCGGCCGCCCCCGCTCCTTCGACCGGACCCGGGCGCTCGAACAGGCCACCCTCGCCTTCTGGGAGCACGGCTACGAGGCGACGTCCGTCGCCGATCTGACCCGGGCCATGGGGATCGGGGCGCCCAGCCTGTACGCGGCCTTCGGCGACAAGAAGGCCCTCTTCGACGAGGTCGTGCGGGGCTACGGGCAGACGCACGGGGCCTATATGGTCCGCGCGCTCGCCGAGGAGCCGACCGCGCGCGGGGCGATCGGGCGGATCCTGCGCGAGGCGGCGGCCGAGTTCACCCGCCCCGGCCGCCCGCACGGGTGTCTGGTCATCAGCGCCGCCGTCAACTGCGCCACCCGCGAGGTCGAAGAGGGTCTGCGCGAGCAGCGCGAAGCCAACATCGCGGAGTTCGAGCGGCGGATCGCCGCCGACGTCGCGGCCGGGCGGCTGCCCCCGGGGACCGACGCCCGCGCGCTCGCCCGGTACACCGCCGCGGTGTTCCAGGGCATGTCCGCGCAGGCCAGGGACGGGGTGAGCGAGGCGGACCTGAGCGCGGTCGCCGAGTGCGCCATGCGCGGCTGGCCGGACGGACAGCCCTAGCCCCGCGGCCCCGCTCGTGGCAGGCTCGGCACTGCCTGGAGCAGGGCCCGTAAACGGATGGACATGAGGAATGGTCTAGTCCACAATGGCCCGAGCAGGCCTCCGGCCTCCCCGCACAGGAGGCCGGACAGAGGTACGCGGCGCTCTCTGCCCTGACAGCGCCGGGGACCTCCCGTAAGGCCGAGGGGCACCGCACACCCGTCGGCCGGCAGTTCCGGGCTGCGGTGCCGGACGGGCCGAGGGTCCCGACCCGGCGCCGTAGCCCGCGCGGGTACCCTCGCTGACGTGCCCTCCATGAACGATCTCGTACGCCAGCACACCGCTCTCAGTGAATCCGACCTGGAGTGGCTCCATCTGCTGGTCTCGGAGTGGCAGCTGCTCTCCGACCTCTCCTTCGCCGACCTCGTGCTGTGGGTGCCCACCCTGGACGGCAGCCGGTACGTCTCCGTCGCGCAGATGCGGCCCAACACCGGCCCCACCTCCTACCAGGACGACATGGTCGGCCATCTCGTCCCGCGCGGCCGCCGCCCGCTGCTCGACGCCGCGCTCGACGAGGGCCGCATCGTGCGCGAGGGCGACCCGGAGTGGCGCGAGGAGGTGCCGGTGCGGGTCGAGTCCATCCCCGTGCGCAGGGAGGGCCGCGTCCTCGGCGTGATCGCGCGCAACACCAATCTGCTCACTGTGCGTACACCCTCCCGCCTGGAGCTCACCTATCTCCAGTCCGCCTCCGACCTGGCGCAGATGATCGCCGCCGGGTCCTTCCCCTTCCCGGGGCAGCAGGTCGACATGGACGCCTCGCCGCGCGCCGGCGACGGGCTGATCAGGCTGGACGCGGACGGCGTCGTCCAGTACGCCTCGCCCAACGCCCTCTCCGCGTACCACCACCTCGGGCTCGCCTCCGATCTGGTCGGCCAGCACCTCGGTGAGCTCACCGCCCAACTCGCGCCCTCGCGCGGCCCGGTGGACGAGGCCATCGCCAAGCTGGCCAGCGGCTACGCCCCGCGCGAGACCGAGGTCGAGGGCAGCGGCGGGGTGATCCAGCTGCGGGCGATCCCGCTCAAGCCCAAGGGCACCCGCATCGGTTCGCTCGTCCTGCTGCGGGACGTCACCGAACTGCGCCGCCGCGAGCGCGAGTTGATCACCAAGGACGCCACCATCCGGGAGATCCACCACCGGGTGAAGAACAACCTCCAGACGGTCGCGGCCCTGCTGCGCCTACAGGCCCGGCGGATCGACTCCGAGGAGGGGCGCGAGGCGCTGAACGAGGCGGTGCGGCGGGTCGGCTCGATCGCGATCGTGCACGAGACGCTCTCGCAGAACCTGGACGAGCGCGTCGAGTTCGACGAGATCGCGGACCGGGTGCTCGCGATGGTGGCGGAGATCTCCCCGGGCAAGGTCAGCTGCCGCCGTACGGGCCGGTTCGGCATCCTGGACGCCGAGGTCGCCACTCCGCTGGCGATGGTGCTGACCGAGGTGCTGCAGAACGCCCTCGAACACGCCTTCGCCCAGGGGGAGCAGGGCACGGTGGAGGTCTCGGCGGTACGCGGCGGCACGCGCGACGACGCCCGGCTGCTGATCACCGTGCGCGACGACGGCCGGGGGCTGCCCGAGGGGTTCGACCCGAAGAAGGCCGGGAACCTCGGCCTCCAGATCGTCCGCACCCTGGTCGAGGGCGAGCTGGGCGGCGCCTTCGACATGGTGGCGGCGCCGGAGCGGGGCACCCAGGTGGTGCTCGACGTACCGGTGCGGGCGGACAAGTAACCCGTACGCCTACAGAACAGGCACAGACAGCAGCGAGCCCCGGACCGCGAACGGTCCAGGGCTCGAATGCTGTGGGTTACTTCTGCGCGCTGCGGCTCGGGGGGCGGTGAGTGCGTACTCGCTGTACGCGCCGCGCCGGCCTAGGCAGGAGGGGGGATCAGGCGGTCGCGTTGCGCGCCCGGTTGCGAGCGGCACGGCGCTTCATCGCGCGGCGCTCGTCCTCGCTGAGGCCACCCCAGACGCCGGAGTCCTGGCCGGACTCAAGCGCCCACTGCAGGCACTGCTCCATGACGGGGCAGCGGCGGCAGACGGCCTTGGCTTCCTCGATCTGCAGCAGCGCAGGACCGGTGTTGCCGATGGGGAAGAACAGCTCGGGGTCTTCCTCACGACAAACGGCGTTGTGACGCCAGTCCATGGCTGCTACCTCTCTTGGTGATGCGTATGGGTGCTTGTGAATGTGAACGCTTTCACGAATCCCCCCGCAAGGGAAGGGCCGACTTCCAGTTGGACTGGTTGTGGTCCTGAGTTGAGGAGGGGTTCTGGCTCTCACGGAGGCCGGTGTTGCGGGCCGTCCCGATCGCCATGTAGAGATTCGCAAACCTCGGCGGCGGATACAACCCCTTCAGGAAAGTTTTTTTTGATTCCTCGGTGTCGACTGGGTCACAGTCGTACTTCTATGGGGTGGGGCCTGGCCCAAACGTTCGAGTTAAAGGACTTTCGGCCCTTCCACTCACACAATCACACGCAGTGCACGGCGTACGCCTGTGAACGTCACGCTGGTACGCAGACCCAGGTGGTCGCCGTCCATCTGGAAGGGCAGCGGGGCCTTGGAATGCAAGGTGAAGTCCGTGAGGTCATGCTGTGAAACCGCGTGCTTGCCGTGTGGACCCTTCTCGGGGGTCGAGGTCAGCAGCTGGGTGGCATAACGGGCCGCCGCCGTGGTCGAGAGCCTGGAGAGGGAGAGCACGTCCAGGGCCGTCTCGAAGGACGCCTCCGGTGCCGCGTACACCGGGCGATTGCCCAGGTAGGTCCAGGGAGAGGTGTTGCAGACTATCGACATCACCAGCTCCTCGACCGGGTCGTGGCCGGGCCGCTCCAGGGTGATCGTTCCGTGCCGCCGGTGCTGCTCGGCGAAGAACTGGCGGGCCACCTGGCGGATGTAGAGGCTGTGTGTGGAGCGTCTGCCGCGTTCCCGCTGCTGTTCGACCCGGCCGACGACCCCGGCGTCGAACCCCAATCCGGCGCAGAACGTGAACCAGCGGTCCGGGACGCCCTCGTCCTCACTGCCCGGGGTGCCCGCCGCCAGGCCGAGACTCACCGTGCGGCCACGTCCCTCGCGCAGGGCGTCGAGCAGTATGCCGGTCGCCTCGACGGGTTCGTTGGGCAGTCCGACCGCGCGGGCGAAGACATTGGTGGAGCCGCCGGGGACCACCGCGAAGCTCGGCAGGCTCTCCGGGTCGGGGCCGTTGTGCAGCAGACCGTTGACGACCTCGTTGACCGTGCCGTCGCCGCCGAGCGCCACGACCAGGTCGATGTCGCTGCTCTCCGCCGCCCGCCGCCCGAGGTCGCGGGCGTGCCCCCGGTACTCCGTGGTCACGGCCTCCAGCTTCATCTCGCTGGCCAGCGCGTGGATGAGGACATCACGGGTGCGGGCACTGGTGGTGGTAGCCGCCGGGTTGACCACGAGAAGTGCACGCATGGGCGCCAGAGTACCTACCGGGTGGTACCGGGCACAGTCCAGCCCCCTCTCCCCGGCCCGGGAACGGGCCCTGCCGAGGGCTACCCTGCTGGGGTGAGTACTGAGCAGCACCCTGACAGCGAGAGCGGCGCCGGCACCCCTGAAGGGCCGCGCCCCGTCCGGCTGACCCAGGCCGCAGCGATCGCCGCGATCGAGGGCCTCGCCCTGGTCGGCGGCGGCCTCTTCATGCTCGTGATGGGACTGATGGGCAAGCCCGACCAGCCGCGGCAGGCCGAGACGGGCGGCGTGACGCTGATCGTCCTCGGGATCATCCCGCTGGTCGCGGCGCGCGGGCTGCTGCTGCGGCGCCGCTGGAGCCGGGGGCCCGCGCTGATCACCCAGATCCTGGCGCTGCCGGTCGCCTGGATGTTCCTGCACGCGGACGGGCCGGCGATCCCGGTGGGCATCGCCATGGCCGTGCTCGCGGTGACCGGCCTGGTCCTGCTGGTCAACCCGGCCACCGCGGAGGCGCTCGACGTGCGCGGGGCGGGCGGGACGCGTACGCCGTAGTCCGGCGGGGCACCCGGCGCCGTGGGCTTGTGGCCCGGAGCGCCCGGCCCTCCGGCGTGTGACGCGTCCTACTCCTCCACCAGCAGCTTCTCCCGCAGCTGGGCCAGGGTCCTGGCCAGCAGCCGGGAGACGTGCATCTGGGAGATGCCGACCTCCTGCGCGATCTGCGACTGGGTCATGTTCCCGAAGAAGCGCAGCAGCAGGATCCGCTTCTCGCGCGGCGGCAGGTCCTCCAGGAGCGGCTTGAGCGACTCCCGGTACTCGACGCCCTCCAGCGCCTCGTCCTCCGCGCCGAGGGTGTCGGCGACCGCCGGGGACTCGTCGTCGGTGTCCGGGACGTCCAGCGACAGCGTGGAGTACGCGTTCGCGGACTCCAGGCCCTCCAGGACCTCCTCCTCGGAGATGCCCAGGCGCTCCGCCAGCTCGTGCACCGTGGGCGAGCGGCCGTGCTGCTGGGAGAGCTCCGCCGTGGCCGTGGTGAGGGCCAGGCGCAGCTCCTGGAGGCGGCGCGGCACCCGGACCGCCCAGCCCTTGTCGCGGAAGTGCCGCTTGATCTCGCCGACGACCGTCGGGGTCGCGTACGTCGAGAACTCGACGCCGCGCTCCGGGTCGAACCGGTCCACCGACTTGATCAGGCCGATGGTGGCGACCTGGGTCAGGTCGTCCAGCGGCTCGCCGCGGTTGCGGAACCGCCGGGCCAGGTGCTCGACCAGCGGGAGGTGCATCCGGACCAGCTTGTTGCGCAGCTCGGCCTTCTCCGGCGAGCCGTCCGGGAGTTTGCGCAGCTCGATGAACATCGCCCGCGCCCCGCTGCGGTCCTGCGGATGGTGCTGCTGCGTGTGCTCGATGTGCTCGCTCATGTGGGCCGCCCGCTCTGCCTGCCGCGTCTGCTCCGCCACGGCCTCTGGGCCGTCAAGTCCGTCCACCGGGTGCGGCCGGGCCTGCTGCTCCGGAATACCGACGGAGCGCGGCATCTCCGGGTGCGTCTCGGGGATGCGTCTGTCGTCCCGCACCGGACCGTCCCCGCTCACGCCGGTCCGGGTCCCGCGCCGCGCTGTTTGTACAGGCTGATGGAGACCGTACGGTCGTCGGCGACCGTGGAGTCGACCTTGCCGGCGAGCGCGGAGAGCACCGTCCAGGCGAAGGTGTCGCGCTCGGGCGCCCGGCCGTCCGTGGTCGGGGCCGAGACCGTGACCTCCAGGGAGTCGTCGACGAGACGGAAGACGCAGCTCAGTACGGAGCCGGGAACGGCCTGCTGAAGCAGGATCGCGCAGGCCTCGTCGACCGCGATGCGCAGATCCTCGATCTCGTCGAGAGTGAAGTCCAAACGTGCCGCGAGGCCGGCCGTGGCCGTACGCAGCACTGACAGGTAGGCACCCGCGGCCGGCAGCCGGACTTCCACGAAGTCCTGATTCCCGGGCTCGCCTGCGATCTGGGACACCCTCACCTCCAAGGTGGCACAAGCTCTCTCGGGCCCCGGCGGAGGGGACGCCTCCGGGGCCATGCGGTACGTAATGCGGTGATCGTCCGTCGTCCACGCGATCGTGGTGCTCGGAAGGGCGACGCTATCGCGATCCATGGTGCCGTGTCGCCGGGACCCCTCCCGACAGGTGTCACTCATGGTAAGCATATGAGCACGGACAGTGGCTAGAGGTGTGCGGTGCCCAATTGCTGTGAACCGACGCCGGGTTGACGTACCCAGGCCGGAGACCGTCGAACCGTCCGGATCCTCCCGGCCTCCCGCGTCACACCAGTACGTTGTCCACAAAGCACCAGCGCCAGTCCTCGCCCGCCTCCAGGGTGCGCATCACCGGGTGCCCGGTCTCCTGGTGGTGGGCGGTCGCGTGCCGCATCGGCGAGGAGTCGCAGCAGCCCACATAGCCGCAGACGAGACACTGCCGCAGCTGTACGTAGTGGGTCCCGGCGTCCAGGCACCGCGGGCAGGTCTCCGTCAGCGGCGCGGGCTCGGGGCGCGGCAGTTCGGCAACGTGCGGGCACTCGCTCATGATTGCCAGGTTACGACGGTCCGGGTGTGAGGTGGCTGGGATGGACGCGTTGCCGCTGGTGGCACTGGTCGCCGGGAGCGCGGTGGTGGCCGGGGTCGCCCGCCGCACCCCGGTCCCGGCCCCGCTGCTCCTTGTGGCGGCGGGCCTTGCCGCCGCCTATGTGCCGGGCGTCCCGGACTACACGCTCGATCCGCACATCGTGCTGCCCCTGCTGCTGCCGCCCCTGCTGTACACGGCCGCCGTCGACAGCTCGTACCTCGATCTGCGGGCCAATCTGCGGCCCGTCGCGCTGCTCTCGGTCGGCTACGTCCTGTTCGCGACCGTGGCCGTGGGCTGGCTCGCCTATCTCGTGGTGCCCGATCTGCCGCTCACCGCCGCGCTGGTGCTCGGCGCGGTGGTCGCGCCGCCGGACGCGGTCGCGGCCACCGCCATCGCCCGCCGCCTCGGCCTGCCGAGCCGGATCACCACGATCCTTCAGGGCGAGTCGCTGGTGAACGACGCGACCGCGATCACCGCGTACAAGGTGGCGCTCGCGGCCGCGGTCGGGGAGGGGGCGACCTGGGCCGGCGGGGCAGGGGAGTTCGCCCTCGCCTCCCTCGGCGGGATCGGGATCGGGCTCGTCCTGATGGTGCCGATCCAGTGGCTGCGCACGCATCTGACGGAGGCGCTGCTCCAGAACACGCTCTCGCTGCTCATCCCGTTCGTGGCGTACGCGGCGGCCGAGCAGGTCGGGGCGTCCGGGGTGCTCGCGGTGGTGGTCGTCGCGCTGCATCTGGGCCACCGCTCCTGGCAGGTGGACTTCGCGACCCGGCTCCAGGAGGCGGCGGTCTGGAAGATGGTCGCCTTCGTCCTGGAGTCGTCGGTGTTCGCGCTGATCGGGCTCCAGCTGCCGGTGGTCCTCAAGGGGCTCGGCGAGTACCGGGTGGCGGAGGCGGTGCTGTACGCGACCGGGGTCTTCGCCGCGGTCGTCGCGATGCGGTTCGTCTGGGTCTTCCCCGCGACCTATCTGCCGAGGGCGCTCTCGGAGCGGATCCGCACGCGCGAGCCCGACACCGACTGGACGGCGCCGGTGATCGTGGGGTGGGCGGGGATGCGCGGGGTGGTCTCGCTCGCCATCGCCTTCTCGATCCCGCTGACCATGCACGACGGCAGCCCCTTCCCGGCCCGCAACCTGGTGCTCTTCCTGACGTTCACCACGGTCATCGCCACCCTGGTGGTGCAGGGGCTGACGCTGCCGCCGCTGATCCGGGCGCTCAAGCTGCCGGGCCGGGACGCGCGGGCCGAGACGCTGGCCGAGGCGCAGGCCCAGAACGAGGCCTCGCTGGCCGCCGAGCGCCGTCTGGACGAGCTCCTGGCCGACGAGGCCAACGCGCTGCCGCCGCCGCTGGCCGACCGGCTGCGCACGGTCCTGGAGCGGCGCCGCAACTCCGTGTGGGAGCGGCTCGGCGGGGTGAACGCGGTGACCGGCGAGTCGGCCGACACCACTTACCGCAGGCTGTCGCGGGAGATGATCGGCGCCGAGCGCGAGGTGTTCGTCCAGTTGCGGGACGCGCGCCGGATCGACGACGAGATGCTGCGGACGCTGCTGCGCAGACTCGATCTGGAGGAGGCGGCGGCGTACCGGGAGAGCGAGTCGTGACGACTAGAGCGGCTGCCCGGTGACGACGGCCGCGACCGCCGCCCCCTCGGGGAACGCGCCCTCCTCGGCGAGGGTCAGCAGCCCGTACAGCATTTTGGCGACATAGAGACGTTCCACGGGCAGCTGGTGGAGGGCCTCGAAGTCGTCCGCGAAGGCGTCGAGTTCGGGGGTGGTACGGGCGTACCCGCCGCAGTGGAAGCGCTCGTCCAGGGACCAGTTGTCCCCGGCCGCCCCGAAGGTCTGGCGTTGCAACTCGCGTATCTCGCGCGCGAGGAACCCGCCCCGCAGCACCGGGAACCCGAGGGCCCGCTGTCCCGGGGCGAGGCCGGCGGCGAGGCCGGCGAGGGTGCCGCCGGTGCCGCAGGCAACCGCCACCACGTCGGCGAGGCCGTGCAGTTCGCGCCCGAGGTCCGTGCACCCGCGCACGGCGTGGGAGTTGCTGCCGCCCTCCGGGACGACGTACGCGGCGCCGCCGAAGCGCTCGCGCAGCGCGGCCAGCACCTCCGGCTCGGCCTTGCGCCGGTAGGTCGCGCGGTCCACGAAGTGCAGTCGCATGCCGTCCGCCGCGCACCGGGCGAGCGACGGGTTGAGGGGCCGGTGCGCGAGCTCGTCGCCGCGGACCACGCCGACGGTGGGGAAGCCGAGGAGACGGCCCGCGGCGGCGGTGGCGCGCAGATGGTTGGAGTAGGCGCCGCCGAAGGTCAGCACCGGCCGCCCGGCCGCCTCGCGCAGGTTCAGCGCGAGCTTGCGCCATTTGTTGCCCGGCAGGGCCGGGTGGATGAGGTCGTCGCGCTTGAGCAGCAGGCGGACGCCGTGGCGGGTGAAGCGCTCGTCCTCGACCGGTTGCAGAGGCGAAGGGATGCGCGGCTGCAGGGCGGCGGTGAGGTCGAGCGCTTCTTCGGTCATCTGTCCATTGTGACCGGCGCCCTCACTTCAGGCGTTCCCGGATCCGCTCCCGCATCCGGTCCATGCCGAAGCCCCGCGGGTCGACCTTGCCGGGCTGCCACTCCTTGTGGCCGATCACCGACCGCTCGGTCCAGCCGCAGTGGCGGCAGACGGCCGCCGCGGCCTTCTCGATCGCCAGGAGCTGGGCCTCCGGCCAGGGGTCTTCACCGTCGCCCAGGTTCTCGCACTCGAACCCGTAGAAGCGCGCGTTGCCGTCGGTGTCGGCCTCGTCGCAGGGCGGCAGGCGTTTCTCGGCGATCACCGCGCGCAGGACGTCGCCGTCGCCCGCGCCCGCGTGGTTGGCGCGGCCGTTGCCGACCAGGTGGACCGTGCCGTCCTTGGTGATCACGCCGTGGCAGAGCGGGCCGGGCAGGCTGTCGTAGCCGTCGTAGCAGATGCGAACGGTGGCATCGGATCCCTGGGTGACGGTGTGATGGATCATCACGCCGTTGAGCGGGCCCCAGGCACCGTGCCCGGCCCGGTTGTGGGTGCGCCAGCCGTCGACCTCGACGACCCGGAGGCCTTCGGCGCGCAGGGCGGAGAGGAACTGGTCAGCCGACATGGGTGGGGCCATGGCCGACTCCTTCGATGAGCGGTACCCCGGATTGCGGTACCTGGTGCGGTTCAGGCGGAATATCCCCTACCGCTTGTACCGGAACTTCCGTACCGGGGCGATCTGTTCGGACAGCGTGCGAGCCGATCCGGACAGATCGCCCGATTACGGTCAGTCGTGGGCGAGCCAGAGGTCGGGGCCGAACACCTCGTAGTGGATGTCGGCGGCCGCGACCCCCTTGTCGAGGAGCTGGGTGCGCACCGCCCGCATGAAGGGCAGCGGACCGCACAGGTACGCGCGCGTACCCGACGGCACCGCGACCGAGGAGAGGTCCACCAGGCCCGTACGGCAGACGGGATGGCCGGATCCGGGCCGCTCGTACCAGAAGTGCGCCGCGGAGTCCGGGAGTTTGGCCGTCAGCGCCGCGTGGTCCTTGCGCAGGGCGTGGTCGGCGGGGGAGCGGTCGCCGTGCACCACGGTCACCGGGGCGCGGTGACCGGCGTCGGCCAGGTGCTCCAGCATCGACAGCATCGGGGTGCAGCCGATCCCCGCCGAGGCGAGCAGCAGCGGTGCCCCGCTGTCGTCGAGAACGAGATCGCCGTACGGGGCCGAGACGCGCAGCCGGTCGCCCACCTGCACGCGTGCGTGCAGGTGGAGGGAGACCTCTCCGTCGGGGCTCCCGCCCTCGCCCCGGACCCGCTTGACCGTGATCGAGCGGGTGGCGGAGCCGGGGGCGGAGCTGAGGCTGTACTGGCGTATCTGGCGGGCGCCGTCGGGGAGTTCGACCTGGACGGAGACGTACTGTCCGGGGCGGAAGCCGGGCGCCGGAGCGCCGTCGGCGGGCCGCAGCAGGAACGTGGCCACATCCGCCGTCTCCTCGACGCGGCCCTCGACGGCCCACTCGCGCCACACGTCCCCGGCGGCGACGCCCCGCTCGGCGTAGAGCCGGGCCTCGATGGCGATCAGGGCGTTCGCCATCAGCCAGTACACCTCGTCCCAGGCGGCGGCGACCTCGGGCGTGACGGCCTCGCCGAGCACCTCGACGATGGCGGCGAAGAGGTGCTCGTGGACCACGTCGTACTGCTCGGCCGTGATGCCCAGCGAGGCGTGCTTGTGGGCGATGCGGCCCAGCATCACGTCGGGGCGCTCGTCCGGATGGTCCAGGAGGTGGACCGCGAAGGCCGCGATGGACCCGGCGAGCGCCTGCCGCTGGACTCCGGCGGCCTGGTTGCCCCGGTTGAACAGGTCGCGCGTCAGCTCGGGGTGGGCCGCGAACAGCCGTGCGTAGAACCGCTCGGTGATGGCGGGCAGGGCCGCGCCGACGGCGGGCAGGGTGGCGCGTACGGTCGCGGCCGACTTCTCGGACAGCAAGGGGACTCCTCTTTAATTGGAATCTAAGACTCGAATTTTTGGCTGTGAAGCGGGACCCCCGGGCGGGGCGGCGGTGTCTCAGTCGCCCGTCCGGCGCCCGCCCGTGAGCCCGATGAGCAGCGGGCCCGTGGGCGAGGTGACGAGGTCGGTGACGGTGAGGGGGTCCAGGGAGGCGTAGAACGCCTCCTGGGCGCGGCGCAGCGCCCCGCGCAGCCGGCACGCCGAGTTCAGCGGGCACGGGACGGCCCCCTCGCACTCGACCACGTCCCCGGGCCCCTCCAGTTCGCGGACCAGGCCGCCGACCGACGCCCGGCGGCCCGCCGGAGTGAGCGCGAGCCCGCCGCCGCGACCGCGCCGCGCCTCGACCAGGCCGAGGTGCTGGAGCCTGGCGACCACCTTCGCGGTGTGCGTATAGGGCACCCGCATGGTCTCGGCCACCTCGCGGGTGGTGGGCGGGGCTTCCCGGTCGCCCTCGTCGGCGACGGCCAGGCGCATCAGTACGCGAAGTGCCAGGTCCGTGAATCTCGTCAGCCGCATGGCGTCAGCCTAGATAACTTGCATATGGCGTGCAAATTTATGGCCGGAACCGCAGGTTGCCCCGGGGGGAGAGCGCAACCTGCCCCGCCGAACACCGTTCTAGTCCCACTCATTTGTGTAATGGCGCGCGCACGGTCCGTGCTGGAAGGCTGCTCGCGCAGGTCAGCTCATGATCGGAAGATCGAGAGGGATACACATGTCGGTCGAGGCAGGGCCCGAGAACCGCGCGCAGCAGAGTCTTGGTACCGCAGCCGCGCGGAATCTGGCGACCACCACCAAGTCCGCCCCGCAGATGCAGGAGATCACCTCGCGGTGGCTGCTGCGGATGCTGCCATGGGTCCAGGTGCAGGGCGGTACGTACCGGGTCAACCGGCGACTGAGCTACTCGGTCGGTGACGGGAAGATCACCTTCATGCAGACCGGCGAGCGGGTGGCCGTCATCCCGGCCGAGCTGGGGGAGCTGCCCGCGCTGCGCGGGTTCGAGGACGAGTCCGCGCTGACCGAGCTGGCGAACCGGTGCGTGCAGCGCGACTTCGCCGCCGGGGAGGTCCTGGCCGCCGAGGGCGACCCGGTGGACACCGTCTACCTGCTGGCCCGCGGCCGCGTGGAGCAGATCGGCACGGGGCCGTACGGGGACGAGGCGGTGCTCGGGGTCCTGGCGGACGGGGCGCACCTGGGCGAGCAGGCGCTGATCTCCGGAGAGGCCGTCTGGGACGCCACGGCCCGCGCCGCCACGGCCTGTACGGTCCTGGTTCTGTCCCGGTCGGACGTGCTCAACCTCGCGGAGCGGGCGACCTCGCTCGGCGAGCACCTCGCGGCGGTCGCGCTCGTGCCCAGCCAGCGCACCAACAAGTACGGCGAGGCGGCGATCGACCTGGCGTCCGGCCACGTCGGCGAGCCGGTCATCCCGCACACGTACGTGGACTACGAGGGTGCGCCCCGCGAGTACGAACTGTCCGTCGCGCAGACGGTCCTGAAGGTCCACAGCAGGGTCGCGGACCTCTACAACCAGCCCATGAACCAGACCGAGCAGCAGTTGCGGCTCACCGTGGAGGCGCTGCGCGAGCGCCAGGAGGACGAACTCATCAACAACCGTGAGTTCGGTCTGCTCAGCAACTGCGACTACGGCCAGCGCCTCCAGCCCCACGACGGGGCGCCCACCCCCGACGACATGGACGAACTGCTCTCCCGGCGCCGGGGCAGCAAGCTCTTTCTCGCCCACCCGCGTGCCATCGCCGCCTTCGGGCGCGAGTGCAACAAGCGCGGTCTGGTCCCGGAGAGCGTGGAGATCGGCGGCAACCGCATCCCGACCTGGCGCGGTGTGCCGATCTTCCCGTGCAACAAGATCCCGGTCACCGATGCCCGTACGACCTCGATCATCTGCATGCGTACCGGCGAGGCAGAGCAGGGCGTCATCGGGCTCCAGCAGAGCGGCATCCCGGACGAGATCGAGCCGAGCCTGTCGGTGCGGTTCATGGGCATCGACGAGCAGGCGATCATCTCCTACCTCGTCACCGCCTACTACTCGGCCGCGATCCTGGTGCCGGACGCCCTCGGCGTCCTGGAGAACGTGGAAGTGAGCCGCTGGCGCTGATCCGCAGGGACCCCGCGCGGGCGGTCGGCGGCACGGGAGGTCCGCCGGCCGTCCGCCCGGAAACCGCGTACCGCACGCGGCGCGTGAACGCGCGTACCGGCCACGGCGTATGGAACACCACGTATCGAACACGGCGAGAGGAATGTCGAGTTGGTCATGGGGGAAGCCGTCGAGGGGCGCGAGGCCGTGGATCTGCTGGAGCGGACCCGGGCGGCGGTCAATCCGTGGCTGCGGGACACCGTGGAGTCGTTGCCCGGCTCGATGCGGCGGGTCGCGATGTACCACTTCGGCTGGGAGCACGCGGACGGCACACCGGCCGCCGGGCAGGCGGGCAAGGCGATCCGGCCCGCGCTCGTGCTCGCGGCCGCCGGGGCGCTCGGCGGCGATCCCGAGGACGCGCTGCGGGCCGCGGCCGCCGTGGAGCTCGTCCACAACTTCACGCTGCTGCACGACGACGTGATCGACGAGGACGCCACCCGGCACCACCGGCCCACCGCGTGGACGGTGTTCGGCACCCCGGACGCGATCATCGTCGGGGACGCGATGCTGGCGCTGGCACTGCGGCTGCTCGCCGAGGACGGCCACCCGGCGGCCCCGGCCGCCTCGGCCCGGCTCGCGGCCTGTGTCATCGAGCTCTGCGCCGGGCAGCAGGCCGACTGCGCCTTCGAGCAGCGCGGCCCCCAGGAGGTGTCCCTGGACGAGTGCCTGGACATGGCGATGGCCAAGACCGGGGCGCTGCTGGGGTGCGCCTGCTCGCTGGGGGCGCTGTACGCGGGGGCGGGGCCCGAGGAGGTGGCCGCGCTCGACGCGTTCGGCCGCGAGGCCGGGCTCGCCTTCCAGCTCATCGACGATCTGATCGGCATCTGGGGCGACCCCGGCCGTACCGGCAAACCCGCCGGCGCCGATCTCGCCTCGCACAAGAAGTCGCTGCCGGTGGTGGCCGCCCTGACATCGGGCACCCCGGCGGCGGCCGAACTCGCCGAGCTGTACCGGGGCCCGATGGGGGCCGCCGCGGTGCGGCGGGCGGCGGGGGCGGTGGACCGGGCGGGCGGCCGCGACTGGGCGCAGATCCACGCGGCCGACCGGATGGCCCGGGCGGTGGACCAGCTGTCCCGGGCGGTCCCGGACCTCGCGGCGGCGGGAGATCTGCTGGCCCTGGCGGAGTTCGTGACCCGGCGCTCCCGCTGACCGGCCCGAGGGGGGATGGGGCGAGGGTCTGTCCGGTGGGTCTGGTCGTCCCGGCCCGGAGTGCGGTCTCGGTGCTGGTGAGCGGGGGTCTGGTGCTTCCCCAAGCTCTCCACTTCGTTCGAGCGGGGGAGACCCCGATGCCGCGAGGCGGAGGAGGGCGACGCGGCGGAGCCATGGCAACCGAGACAACGCCGCTGGGGGTCCCCCCTGGCCCTCAAGGCATTGGGGGAGGGCGTGCCAGCCCCCGCGTGCCGACCAGATCCCCCAGACAGGCCCTGGGGGTCCCGGGGCTGCCTCCGGGGCCCCCTCGTGCCCTGACTCGGGGAGAGCCAACTCTAGGATCGTTCCGATCAGTTGAGGATGAACGGAACGCGACAAGGGCGGCCGACATGGGTACGGGACCGGGCACGGGCATACGGCGGGTCGAGCCGGACGACGAGAAGGCCGTGGAGACGGCGGTGCGCCTCCTCGACGAGGCGTTCCAGGACGACCCGGTGAGCAGCTGGGTCTTCCCTGACCCGGCGCACCGCCGCGAGGTGCACCGCCACCTCATGCGCGCCTTCCTGGAGATCTCGCTCGCCGAGGGGCACGCCGACCTCACCGAGGACGGCACGGCGACGGCCCTGTGGATCGACGTCCCGGCCGAGCCGGAGGAGGACGGCGAGGACGGCGAGGAGGACGGCCCGGCGCAGCTGCGCGCCGCCGTCGACCCGGAGAACGAGCGCGTCGAGCTGATCGGACGGCTCACCGGCGCAGTCCATCCGCACGGCCGGGCGCACGCGTATCTGCTGCTGATCGCGGTCGCCCCGGACCGCCAGGGCCAGGGAGCGGGGGCCGCGCTGATCGCGCCCGTTCTGGAGCGGTGCGACCGGGAGGGCCTGCCCGCCTATCTGGAGGCGAGCAGCGCACGCAGCTCGCTGCTGTACGAGCGGCTCGGCTTCGCGCACCTCGGTGAGCCGCTGCGGCTGCCGGACGGCCCGCTGATGTACCCGATGTGGCGTGAGCCGCGGGGCTGAACGATTCTCCACCGTACGGGGACCGGGGCCGGGGCTCAGCTCCCGAGCACCCGGTCCACGACCATCTGCACCAGCCGCTCGGCCGTGTCGTCGCCGAGCACGCCCGGCAGGGTGAGGTGCTCGACCAGCAGACCGGTCATGGCGAAGTAGAGCAGCCGTACCGTGTCCGCGTCGCCCGGCAGCCCGGCGTCCAGATGGAACGCGATGTTCGCGTCCAGGTCGGCGCGGATGGCGCCGGTCAGCGCCTCCCTCAGCTCAGGCCTGCGGGTGGCCTCAAGACGGAGCTCCAGCAGCGCGAGATAGCCGGTGCGTTCCTTGACGATCCGCCGCAGCAGCCAGTGCATCAGCGAGGCGACCAGCTCCCGCGAGGGCTCGGGCCGCATCGCCTCGCTCACCTCGGCCGGATCCGGTGTCATCCGTACGTGGATGTGCCGACCGGCCTGGGTGAACAGGTCGTCCCTGCTGGTGAAGTAGTTGGACGCGGTGCCGGGCGGCACCTTGGCCTCGGCGTCGACGGCGCGGAAGGTCAGCCCGCGTGCTCCCTCGCGCGCCAGCACCTCGATCGCCGCGTCCACGAGAGCGGTTCTGCGTTCCGGGTTCCTGACCATCCGAGCTCCTCCTGCTTCGTCGAAGGCCCGCGGCCTTCTTCGAAAGTCCGCGACCAAAGGCCTTGCGCAACCACTACACGCGAAGTACTTTACGTGAAGTGGTTGATCGACCGGCCACCCCCCGAGCCGAAGAGGCCAGTTTGCGCAAGCTTTCGTACTACATCGCCCTCACCCTCGACGGCTTCATCGCCGCCCCGGACGGGTCGTACGACTTCTATCCGCTGAGCGAGGAGTTCGTCGGCTTCCTGGCCGCCGACTTCCCCGAGACCCTGCCGACCGCCGCCCGCCGGGCCCTGGGCGTCGACGAGGCGCCCAACCGGCGGTACGACACCGTGGTGATGGGCAGGGGGACGTACGACCCCGCCTTCAAGGAAGGCATCACCAGCCCGTACGCCCATCTGCGCCAGATCGTCTTCTCGCGCAGCCTCGGCGAGTCCCCGGACCCGGCCGTCGAGGTCGTCTCGGGCGACCCGGTGCCGTACGTCCGCGCACTCAAGCAGGAGGAGGGCGCCGACATCTATCTGTGCGGCGGCGCCGACCTCGCCGGGCAGCTCATCGACGAGATCGACGAGCTCGTGATCAAGAGCTATCCGGTCGTGGCGGGCGCCGGAATCCCCTTGTTCCGGGCGGAGTTCACGCCCCGCTCCTTTGTGCCGACGGACAGCCGTTCCTTCGAAAACGGTACAGTCGTGACCACTTACACAAGGAAGCGCTAACTCCCATTTCGGTCACACCCTGTGACGAACAGCAGGTTGCGCCGCTAATCTCCCGCCCATGACCACACAGTCCTGGGCGGGCTGGTACCGAGACCGCCATGGATCCGAAGCGCTGACGATCACCGCCGACGGGACCCAACTGCACACCCGTATCCGGGGAGTCGACTTCGCCGGAGCCGGGTTCGACTCGCTCGGCCCGGTGCCCGGCATACCGACGGGGGGCTCGTTCGCGCTCGACGGCGGCACCTTGTTCGACTTCGTCCTGGAATGGGACATGCCGGTACCGGTCGCCTCCGACGACGGCGCGGTCCACCACGCCACCCTGAGCTGCCTGCTCTCCCTCAAGCCGCCCGAGCCCGATCTGGGGCTCGCGCTGCACCTGGGGGGAGCGGTGTACGCCTCGGGGAGCGCCGAGGTCGACTTCGCGTCGGTCCTCGACGACATCCGCCGCCAACTCCCTTACGGGGCCCACCTCCAGCCGTCCGTCCTCGAAAGCATCTGACCCGGGCGCGGCCGTCCGTACCGAGACCAGGTACGGACGGCCGCTTTCTTCTTCGGGCTTCCGTCAGAAAGCCGTCAAAAAACCGCAGTTGGCGCTCCCCACGGCCGCATTGTTCTACTACTGTGCGAACAATGAAGGTTTCGATGAACCGTGCCCGGTACCGCCTGGTGGCCGTCGCCGTGCTGCCGTTCCTGCTGGCGCTCGCCGTCGACCTGCTCCTCTTCGCCGCCCTGCGCGACCGGCTGCCGACGCGCCTGGCCACCCACTTCAGCGGCGGAGGCACCGCCGACGGCTATGCGGACCGGGGCGCGTACGTGGTGGTGAACCTCGGTCTCGCGGTCGGGCTCGCCGCCGTCTGGGCGGTCATCGCGGCCACCGCCGACCTCGCGCTGCGCGGGGCGCGCTGGATGATCGGCGCCGGGTACGCGACGGCGGGCCTGACCGGCTATCTGATGGCGGCCGCGCTGTACGCCAACCTCGACGCCGCCGACGGCAGCGAGGTCCGGCTGCCGCTGTGGCAGCTCGCGGCGGGCCTCGCGGTGGCCGCGCTCGCCGCGGGCGCCGGGGCGCAGCTGCTGCGGCTCCTCGACCTCCCCGCGGTCGTGCCACCCCCCGGCCCCGGCACGGTCGAGCGGCTCGACCTCGCGGAGGGCGAGGTGGCGGGCTGGGCCAGACGCGCCCCGTCGCGGACGCTGTGCGCGGTCGGCGTGGCGCTGCTCGTCTTCGGTGGCGCGCTGACGTACGTGTACGGCTGGGGGCGCGCCGCCGCGCCTCTGGCGTGCGGGCTGCTCATCCTCGCCTGCTCCTGCCCGTACGTGACGGTGGACCGGCACGGCCTGACCACCCGCCCGACGGTGCTGCCCTGGCCCCGGGTGCGGATACCGCTGGCGGAGGTGGACCGGGCGGTGAGCCGGGAGGTGAAGGCGCTCTCGGAGTACGGGGGGTGGGGCTATCGGGTGCGCCCCGGGCGCTCGGGCCTGATCCTGCGCTCGGGTGAGGCGATCGTGGTGCGGCGCGCGAGCGGGCGCGAGTTCGCCGTGACGGTGTCCGACTCCGCGACGGCCGCGGCCCTGCTCAACACACTGGCCGAGCGGGCGGCGGTGCGCTGATGCTGTTCCGGGTGGACCCGGCGTCCGCGGTGGCGCTGGGCGACCAGATCGCCGCGTCGGTGCGCCGCGCGATCGCCGACGGCACGGTGGAGCCGGGCGAGCGCCTGCCCGCCGCCCGCGTCCTCGCCGACTCGCTGGGCGTCAACGTCCACACGGTCCTGCGCGGCTACCAGCGCCTGCGCGAGGAGGGCCTGATCGAGCTGCGGCGGGGCCGGGGCGCGGTGGTGGTCGGGGCGACCTCGTCCCGCGCCCGGGCCGGGCTGCTCGTGCGGGTACGCGAACTGGTGGAGGAGGCACGGCGGTTGGGCCTGACGGAGGACGAGCTGGTGGACCTGGTCCGCACGGGCCTCCACTGACCTGTTGCCTCAGTACGTCTGCAGCTCCACCAGATTGCCGTCGGGGTCGTGCAGATGGGCGGCCCGCATGGTCGGCCCCCACTGCGGCCGGTCCTGCGCCGGGGCGACCACGGTGGCGCCGGCTGAGGTGCAGAGCTCGACCCCGGCGTCCAGCGCCCCGGGCCCGTCCACACGAATGACGACGGACGCCCCCACGGGCACGTTCTCCTCCCCGACGGCCGCGGCCATCGCGGCCCGGGAGAACAACGCGAACGCGGTACGCCCCTCACAGTCGTCCCAACTCGCATACCCCGACCCCTCGGTCCCCCGCGCCAGCGAGCACCCGCTCAGCTTGGGCAGCACGGCCGCGTAGAAGCGGAAGGTCGACTCGTAACGTTCCACCAGGAGCCGGGTGTACGGAGGTTCAAGAGGTGCCATGGCCCCGAATTTACCCCGTCTGGCGGACCGAGGCGCCGGTGATCTCGCCGTTGCGCACGGTGTACGTACCCGTGTAGCTGCGCGTACTGCCGTCCCGCTGACGGGCGTTGATGTCCACGGAGACGGTGTCGCCCCGGACGGACAGGACGGTGACGTCGGCCCGCCGGGTGTCGGCGAAGCCCGCGGCGTAGTCGGAGTAGCTGGTGGTGAGGTTCTTGCCGCCGAGGCTCCACGCGGTCTCGTAGTCACCCCTGTTGAGAGCGTCGTAGTAGGCCGTGATCGTGCCCTGGGGGCCCGGGGCGGTGGACGGGCCGGTGGTGTCGGTGGTCGGCCCGGCGGCCATGGTCGGTTCGTCCGTGGCCGGTTCGTCCGTGGTCGTCGGGAACGCCGTGTCCGGGTATCCGGGGGTCGCCGTCGCCGTGTCCGCAGCGATGCCCGGGGCCGGGAGGTAGGGCGGCGACGCGGGGCCGGCGCCTCCGGTGTCGCGCGCCAGCGCCCAGATGCCGGTGCCCGCCGCCGCGCACAGCACCACCGCCACGAACACCACGATCAGCATGTGCCGCAGACCGTCGTCCGGGGGCGGCTGCCCGGACCCCCCGTCGCCCGCGGTGGCCGTCGGGCCCTGCACCCAGCGCTGTGCTTCCGCGTCCCAGTAGCTCATGTCACCCGCGCTTCTCAGCCAGTCAGTTGGACGATGGTCTCGACGACGGCCGCGGCCGAGGCGAGCCCCGCGGCGGCCGTCGCGCCGAGGGTCAGCCGGTCGCGCAGCCACTGGAGCCGGTCGCGCCGCACCTGACCGGTACCGGCCATCGCCTCGTCGAGCTCGCTCAGCCCGGCGTCCAGCTCGGCGATCTCCGGTGTCGGCCGGAGCATGCCGAGGTGCTCGCGCAACGTCCGTACGGCAGCGACGAGTTCGGGAGGCGCGTCGAGGAGCTGTGCCGAGGCGTCCACGGCCCGGGCGTCCTCGCCCGCCGCGGCCGCGCCGCCCGTCATCACCCCGATGCCGATGCCGCCGGGGACGCCGGTGGGGACGCCGGTGGGCGGGGCCGCACCCGCGTACGGGGGCGGCGGCGTCCCCGTACGCCGCGAGCGGTCCTCGGCGGACGCGCGGGGCCCGGCCGCCGCCGCGCCGCCGGTCATCACACCGATGGAGATGCCACCGGACGGCGAACCCCCGGCGTCCCTTTCCCCGTCCGGTGTCTCCGGCGTCTCCCGGCCTTCCTCGTCCACCGCCATCACTTCCCGCCTTCCGTGTGCGACGCCGACGACCGGTCCCCCGTCGCGACGGCGCCCCCGCTCATCGCTCCGATGAACACCCCGCCCCCGCTCACGTTGACGATCTGCTGCTCGAAGTCGCCCGTCTCGTAGTCCTTCGCCCGCAGGGCCTCGCGCACCCCGCCGGCGATCCGGTCCTGCACCGTCCGTACGTACCGCTTGACGTCCATGTCCTGGAACACCGACAGATCGTCCGTGCTCCCCAACTCCCGCACCGACGTGGCCGGTCCGTCCGGCAGGGCGTGCCGGGGGTTCGCCAGCCAGGTGCGGAACTCGGCGACGGCCGTGCTGATCAGGGACGTCGTCGCGGCGAAGTTCGCGGTAGGCGCCGCGAGCAGACCGCGGACCGTGTCCCGCAGGACATCGCCCTCGCCGCGCGCCTCGATCACGTCGACGGCCCGGAACTCCAGCCGTACGGGGGTGAGGACGTGCGGCACCACCTCCAGGACCAGCATCCCGCCCTGGGTGTGGACGCGCACCAGCACCGAGACCACGACCTGCTCGTCCCACGTCCCGATCCGGATGCGCAGGAAGTGCCGGCGCGCCTCGCCGCCCTCGCCCACGGCCTCGTCCAGGTGCCGCCGGACCGTCGGCCGGTCGTAGGCGACCATCCAGCGGGCCACCCCGGTCGGCAGATAGACGAACTCGTCCACTTCGAGCGCGCGCAGCCGGTCGCGGCTGGTGGCCGCGGCCGAGGTGCGCAGGGACTCCAGCTGCGGCTTGATGAGGTCGATGACCTCGCGTCCGGTGAGCGGCCCGGCCTCGGGCGCCGCGCCCCTGCGCCGTTTCAGCTCCATCACCAGCGACCACTGCTCGTCGTACGGCCGCCCGGCGCCGATGAACGGCCGGAACGGGTCGTAGATCGTGAGCGAGGCGTGCTGCTCGCGGTCGATGGCCTCGGCGATCCGCCGGTAGCGGTACGGCAGCGCCGGGCGGGGGCACCGGGCGAACGACCGGCCGCCCAGCTCCTTGCGCATCACGGCGGTGACATGGGCGCGGTACGCCCAGACGGGGAGGACGAGCAGCAGCGGGAACACCACGCCCGTCCAGCCGTCGGCGCCGCTGAAGAGCGTGTACAGCGCGCCCGCCCAATAGACGACCGCCACCACGAACGGCATCAGCGGCAGCAGCATCCGCAGCCGACCGCGGGTGGCCTGCCTGACCATGGTGCGGTCGAGGGTGAACACCGCGAGGCCGAGCCCGGACCCGGCGCGCACGCTCCCGAAGACGAGGCAGACGACGGCGTACGCCAGCCAGCCGGGGACGGGGAACACCGTCTCCGAACCGATCCCGGCCACCCCGAGCCCGATGAACACACCCCACAGGCACAGCAGTGCGAGCGCGGTCTCCGCCTCCCGGCGGCGTGCGCGCAGCGCGTGCGCCAGTACGGGCAGCGCGTCGATGCCGAGCGAGAGGGCGATCGGGCGCTCCTCGTGCTGGACGAGTTCCTCGATCACCCGGCGGCGGAAGTCGCTGTCGAAGTAGACGCCCGCGCACAGCAGCCGCGTGGCCTCCCCGTCGCCGTGCTCCGGTCCCGTCGCTGTCATTGAGCCCCCTGCCCCGAGTCGGTGGGTGCGACGCTCGCGCCACTTGGGCGCCGGGCGTCCCTCCCGGACCACCACCAGCGAGGGTGGACCCTAGCGGCGGCGGCCGTACGGGTCTTGGAGAAAATTCACCTTGCGAACACGATGTTCGCGGTGACGGTGTTCGCACGCCTGAAGTCTTCCCTTGGCGTTCCCCCTCAGAGGGGCAGAGGGGCAGAGGGGCAGAGGGTCAGAGGGGCAGAGGGTCAGAGGGTGAGGGCACCTTCCACCCGGCGGGCCTGCAGCATCCGGCCGGGTGTGGTGTCGGCCAGGGCACGGAACTCGCGGTTGAGGTGGGCCTGGTCGTAGAAGCCGCAGACGGCGGACGTCTCGGCCAGCGTGGCACCGCCGCGGGCGAGCATCCGTACGGCGCGGTCGAAGCGCAGCACCCGGCCGTACGTCTTGGGGGTGAGCCCGATCTGCTCGGTGAAGCGGCGTGTCAAGTACCCCTTGCTCCAGCCGACTTCGTCGCTCAACCGGGCGACCGGGATCGTCCCGGCGGTACGGGCGAGCAGCCGGTAGGCGTGGCCGACCTCCGGCGCGGGGTCCGGGCCGCGGCCGAGCCGGTCCAGCAGCACGCCGTCCAGCAGGTCGAACCGTTCGGCCCAGTCGCGGGTGGTCGCCAGCCGCTCCACCAGCAGCTCGGCGCCGGGGCCCAGGATGTGGTGGAGTTCGACCACGTGCTGGGCCAACTGGCCCAGGGGCAGGGCGAACAGGCGGTACGCGCCCAATGGCGTCAGCTCCAGCCGGATCGCCTCCTGGCCGCCGTGGTGCCCGCACAGCGTGGGACTGTCCTCAAGCCCCACGACCAGCGAGCCGATCCGCCCGCTGCCCGTACCGGGCGCCCCGATCCGGCGCACCTGGGCGAACGGCTCGGCGAGGTTGATCACCACGACGGCCCGCCCGGTCGGCACGACCCGCACCTCGTACGGTGAGAGCCCCGAGTCCCAGTACCCGGCGTAACTGCGCAGGAAGGGCCGAAGCCCCGGATGCCAGGCCCGGGTGACCCGCCACAGCCCCCCGGCCCGGGCGACGTCGACCCCGGCCCGGGCGACGGTCCCCCCACGCACGACGTGGAGCCCCAAGAGTCCTCCCCCCTGTCCTCCCCCCTGTCCGGCCCCTGTCCGGCCCCTGTCCGGCCCGTGTCCGGCCCGTGTCCGGCCCCTGTCCGGCCCGTGTCCGGCCCCTGTCCGGCCCGTGTCCGGCCCGGTCCCCCGCATGGTCACCCGGGAGCGCGGCCGTCGGATTCTGCGTGCCCACTCCTTCATATTCATACCCGGCCGGGACGGGCTTCGGCCCGGCTCGGGGAGGCGATCGCGTTCGAGCACCGGATGCGGGAGCTCCCGGTCAAGCGCGTGCCTCGGCCTCGTCCAGCAGGAGGCAGAGCAGGCCGGCCAGGCTGCCGCTGCTGACGATCTCCCGGCGGTCGGTCATTCCCCGGATCTGCGAGATCGGGATCCACTCGACCCGGTCCGGTTCGTTCGCTTCTGTCGGCGGGCCCGCGTACGTGGCGCCGTCGGCGCGGAGGACGTGGTGCTCGGAGTCGGTGATGCCGTTCGCGGCTGCGCGTACACCAGCGGCTTCATGGCCTCGACCCGCCAGCCGGTCTCCTCCTCGACCTCCCGGGCCGCGGCCCGCTCCGGGGTCTCGTCGGTCTCGATGAGCCCCATGGGCAGTTCCCAGCCCCAGATGTCCGTGATGAACCGGTGCCGCCACATCGTCAGCACGCGCTTGCGGTCGTCGACCACGGCCGCCACCGCCAGGTGCCGCATGCGTACGACATGGGGCTCCAACGGCGCCCGTCGGGCTGCTGGACCTCCACGAGCCACAGGTTGACCCACGGGCCGCTGTAGATCTGCCGCTCACCCTGGACGGTCCACCGCATGGGCCCAACTCCCGCTCACCGACGGGGCTTCCAGCATGTCACTCGGACGAGAAAAGCCGACAGCACCCGGCTCCGCGCGGATGCCGGGTGCTGTCGTGTGCTGCTGCCGGAAGGGCGAAGGGGCGTTACGCCTTCTTCGTCTCCCAGAAGATGCGGTCGATCTCGGCGATGAGTTCGAGCGCCTTCTCGCCGGTCTTCGGGTCCGTCGACGCCTTGGCGGCCGAGAGGGCCTTCAGGGTGTCGTTGACCAGCTGGTGCAGCTGGGGGTACTTCTCGAAGTGCGGGGGCTTGAAGTAGTCGCTCCAGAGCACCGAGACGTGGTGCTTGGCGAGCTCCGCGCGCTGCTCCTTGATGACCACGGCACGCGCACGGAAGTGCGGGTCCTCGTTGGCCTGGAACTTCTCCTGGACGGCCTTGACCGACTCGGCCTCGATACGGGCCTGGGCCGGGTCGTACACGCCGCAGGGCAGGTCGCAGTGGGCGCTGACCTTCACCTTGGGGGCAAACAGGCGGGAAAGCATTGAGCTGTCCTTCCTCGTGATCGTCTTCTCAGGTGGGACATTACTCGGTGGGAGACCCGTTTTCGCGAGTGCCCCCGGGGGCTTAGGACAAAAGTCCAGGGTCACCATGGGACTCGTGGCGGAACGTACCGTGGGTGTGGACCGGGTACCGGGAGGTGGGTGGCGGATGACGGATCAGGGGCGGGAGCCGAGGGTGCCGTTGGGGATCGCGGAGGTGACGGGGACCTCCATGGTGCCGACGCTGCTCCACGGCGATCAGCTGCTGGTGCACTACGGGACCGAACTCCGGGCGGGTGACATCGCGGTGCTGCGGCATCCGCTCCAGCAGGATCTGCTCATCGTCAAGCGGCTGATCGAGCTGCGCGAGGGCGGGTGGTGGGTGCTCGGCGACAACCCCGACGACGAGGTCGTCGACAGCCGGGCTTTCGGGACCGTGCCGTGCGAGCTGGTGCTCGGGCGGGTGCGCGCCCGCTACCGGCCGCTGATGCCCGGGCGTCAGCGCTCGCCCGGGGCGCTGCTCTCCTGGGCGGTCTCGGCGGTGCGGCCGGTGTTCGCGGACCGGTCGGTCTCCAGGCGCTTGCGCGCGCGGTAGGCGGCCACGTTCGCCCGGGTCGCGCACCGGTCCGAGCAGTAGCGCCGGGAGCGGTTGGTGGAGGTGTCCAGGTAGGCGTTGCGGCACGGCGCCGCCTGGCAGAGGCCGAGGCGGTCGACGCCGTACTCGGTGAGGTGGAAGGCCAGGCCCATCGACGCGAGCGCCGCGTAGCCCGCGGTCGCGTTCGAGGTGTGGTCGGCCAGGTGCATGTGCCACAGCGGGCTGTCGTCCTCGTCCCGGTGGTCGTGCCCGGAGATCTGCGGGCTGACCGGGAACTCCAGCAGGAGCGAGTTCAGCAGGTCCACCGCCGAGACCTCCTCGCCCGCGTCCGCCGCCTCGAACACCGCACGCAGCCTCGCCCGGACCGCCCGCAGCCGGGGTACGTCCGCGTCGGTCGCCCGGCGGGCCGTGGTGGACTCGGAGCCGAAGAGCTCCCGGATCACCTCGACCGACGTGAGGGCATCCTTGTTACGGGCCGGCTCCTCGGTGTTGACCAGGCGCACGGCATAGTCCGAGTAATAGGCCAGTTCCACGTGTGATCCTTACGGCGACAGTAACGGCTGGGCGCTGTCCGAGGGTATTACGCGGGGGGCCTCGACGGGGACGGAACCCCGGTACGCCGAAAGGGGCGGTACGGGCTCCTCGGCCCGTACCGCCCCTGTCCGTACTCCTGCCGCCGCGGCGCCTACAGCACCTTCGACAGGAACGACTTCGTCCGGTCGTGCTGCGGGTTGGTCAGAACGTCGCGCGGGTGGCCGGACTCGACCACCACACCGCCGTCCATGAAGACCAGCGAGTCGCCGACCTCGCGCGCGAAGCCCATCTCGTGGGTGACCACGATCATGGTCATACCGTCCTCGGCCAGGCCGCGCATGACGTCCAGGACGTCACCGACCAGCTCCGGGTCGAGCGCGGACGTCGGCTCGTCGAAGAGCATCAGCTTCGGCTCCATGGCCAGCGCGCGGGCGATCGCCACACGCTGCTGCTGGCCGCCGGAGAGCTGCGAGGGGTAGTTCTTCGCCTTGTCGGCCAGGCCGACCCGGTCGAGCAGCTTCTGCGCGCGCTCGCGCACCACCGCCTTGGACTCGCCCCTGACCTGGATCGGCGCCTCCATGACGTTCTCCATGGCCGTCATGTGCGGGAACAGGTTGAAGCGCTGGAAGACCATGCCGATGTCGCGGCGCTTGACCGCGACCTCGCTGTCCTTCAGCTCGTAGAGCTTGTCGCCCTTCTGGCGGTAGCCGACGAGCTCGCCGTCCACGTACAGCCGGCCGGCGTTGATCTTCTCCAGGTGGTTGATGCACCGCAGGAAGGTCGACTTGCCGGAGCCGGACGGGCCGATCAGGCAGAACACCTCGCCCTCGGCCACCTCCAGGTCGATGCCCTTGAGGACCTCGGTCGCGCCGAAGGACTTGTGCACGCCTTCGGACTTCACCATGGCGGTCATCGGGTCACCGCCTTGGGGGTACGACGGAGCAGGGCCAGATTGGCCTTGATCCGCTGGAACGGGGTGGGCGGGAGCGCACGGCTGGCGCCGCGGGCGTAGTAGCGCTCCAGGTAGTACTGGCCGATCGAGAAGATCGTCGTCAGGATCAGGTACCAGGTGGCCGCGAGGAACAGCATCTCCACCGAGGCACCGGACGTCTGGCCGATGTCCTGGGCCTCGCGCAGCAGCTCGTAGAACTGCACCGCCGAGACCAGCGAGGTGGTCTTCAGCATGTTGATGACCTCGTTGCCCGTGGGCGGCACGATCACGCGCATCGCCTGCGGGATCACGATCCGGCGCAGCGTCTTGGAGTGGCTCATGCCGAGCGCGTGGGACGCCTCGGTCTGGCCCTCGTCGACCGCGAGCAGACCGGCCCGGCAGATCTCCGCCATGTACGCGGCCTCGTTGAGGCCGAGCCCGAGCAGCGCCGTGAGCAGCGGCGTCATGAACGAGGACCAGTAGTCCTTGTAGATCGGGCCGAGGTTGATGTACTCGAAGACCAGGCCCAGGTTGAACCAGACCATCAGCTGGACCAGGACCGGGGTGCCCCGGAAGAACCAGATGTAGAACCAGGCGATGGACGAGGTCACCGGGTTCTTCGACAGCCGCATCACGGCGAGCATGATGCCGCCCGCGATGCCGATCGCCATGGAGAGGATGGTCAGCAGCAGGGTCTGGCCGACGCCGTGGATGATCCGGTCGTCGAAGAAGTAGTCGGGGATCGCACCCCAGTTGATCTTGCCTTGGCTGAACGCGTAGATGATCGCGACGAGCAGGCCGATCGCGATCACGGCGGAGACGTACCGGCCGTAGTGGCGGACCGGGATCGCTTTGATGCTCTCCGGAGCGGCGGGGGGCGGGGTGTCCGCCGGCTCCGTCTTGTTGACGTCAACAGTCACGGGTGTTGCCTTTCAGAAGCCTTCAGCCCCTCCGCCCGGGGACGGGGCGGAGGGAGCCTGGAGCGGGGAGGATCAGACGCCGCCGTTGACCTTGGCTTCCTTCACGGCGCCGGCTTCGACGCCCCACTTCGCGATGATCTTGTCGTAGTCACCGCTCTTGATGATCGCGTCGAGCGCCTCCTTGAGGGCGTCGCGCAGCTGGGTGTTGTCCTTGGAGACCGCGATGCCGTACGGAGCGGCCTCGACCTGCTCGCCGACGATCTGGAAGTCCTTGCCGCCGCCCGAGGTCTTCACCGCGTACGCGGCGACCGGGAAGTCCGAGGAGCCGGCGTCGGCGCCGCCGGAGCGCAGCCGCGTCTGGGCCTGCTGGTCGGTGTCGAAGGCCTCGATCGAGATCTTGCCCTTGTCGCCGCACTTCTCGGACTGCTTCTTGGCGAGGTCCTCGGAGACCGTGCCGCGCTGCACCACGATCTTCTTGCCGCAGAGGTCGTCCCAGGTCTTGATTCCCTGGTCCTTCCCCTTCGGAGTGTAGATCGAGACGCCGGCCGTGAAGTAGTCCACGAAGTCGGCGCCCTCGCCGACCTTCTTCTTGGTCTCCGAGTCGATGCCGTTCTGGCGGTCCTTGGTGTCCGTCATGGCCGACATGGCCATGTCGTACCGCTTGGCGCGCAGGCCGGTGACCAGGGTGTCGAAGGTGCCGTTCTCGAACTGGAACTTCACGCCCAGCTGCTTGCCCAGGGCATCGGCCACATCCGGGTCGATACCGGCGGTCTTGCCGTCCTTGTCCTTGAATTCGACAGGGGCGTACGCGATGTCCGAGCCGACCTTGATGACGCCCTTGTCCTGAATGGTCTTGGGCAGCTTCGAGAAGAGCGGGGCGTTGCTGGTGCCTGCCGAGCTGGCGCCGCCGTCCTTGTCCTTGCTCTTCGTCTGGTCTCCGCAGCCGGTCAGCAGCAGGGCACCGGCGACCGCGATCGCGCCGACCGCGGCAATCCGGGACGAGGCGGCGGTCGTACGACGGGTGGTGCTTGCGGTCATGGTCGGGTTCCTCCGGCGGGTGATGGAGTGGCCAGTGAGTGAACAGTGGGCCGTGGTGCCCGTCCTTGGGCGACACGACCGTGTTGTGTCGGCATCTTGCCATTCGGACCTGCGGAATCAGGGGGGCACGCATGTCAAAATCGGATAACGGGTCACCCCCCAACCTCAACGGGCCGGTACATCAAGGCCGGACCATGTGCGGGTTTTACCTTTACCGGCCGGAAAATCTGCGGTTCATCTCGGGTTGTGGACGCGTTTCACGCCGCATAGCTCACTTGTCCCGACATGCCGCTATGAGTCGTGTCACCACGGCGTTCCGCAGTCGAAATGGACTACTCGGCGGACGCCTCCGTCCGGTAAGAAGGATCCTTACACCCCTCATCCGGGGCTCAGGGCGCGTTGTGCGGCGCGCCCGCGCGTACGTACCTCCTCCTCGCGGGGCGGGCCAACCGCTCTTCGCGGGGAACGTGCGTGGTGCCCACCCACCCCTCCTCAACAAGGAGTGGCCACCCTCAACTGATGAAGACTTAAGGGGTCAAATCAACATGGCAGCGGAGATCGTCAATCCTCGCAGCGACAGCAGTACCGACGGAGCCTCCTCGGAGGAGCCCTTCGATCCGGCCTTCGCCCTGCACCGGGGAGGCAAGATGGCCGTGCAGGCCACCGTGCCCATCCGGGACCGGGACGACCTGTCCCTGGCCTACACGCCGGGTGTGGCGAAGGTGTGCACCGCGATCGCGGAGAACCCCGACCTGGTCCACGACTACACCTGGAAGTCCCAGGTCGTCGCCGTGGTCACGGACGGTACGGCCGTGCTCGGGCTGGGTGACATCGGCCCGGAGGCGTCCCTTCCCGTGATGGAGGGCAAGGCCATCCTCTTCAAGCAGTTCGGCGGGGTCGACGCGGTGCCCATCGCGCTCGCGACCACCGACACGGACGAGATCATCGAGACCGTGGTGCGCCTGGCGCCGTCCTTCGGCGGAGTGAACCTGGAAGACATCTCCGCGCCGCGCTGCTTCGAGATCGAGCGGCGTCTGCAGGAGGCCCTGGACATTCCGGTCTTCCACGACGACCAGCACGGCACCGCCGTGGTCACCCTCGCGGCGCTGCGCAACGCGGCGAAGCTCACCGGGCGCACGCTCGGCGACCTGCGGGCCGTGATCTCCGGGGCGGGCGCGGCCGGCGTGGCCATCGCCAAGTTCCTCCTGGAGGCGGGCCTGGGCGATGTGGCGGTCGCCGACCGCAAGGGCATCGTCAGCCGGGACCGCCAGGACCTGACCGACGTCAAGCGCGAGCTCGCGGCGATCACCAACAAGGCGGGCCTCTCCGGCTCCCTGGAGACCGCCCTGGCCGGCGCGGACGTCTTCATCGGCGTCTCCGGCGGTACGGTCCCGGAGCCCGCGGTGGCCTCGATGGCGCCCGGCGCGTTCGTGTTCGCCATGGCCAACCCGAACCCGGAGGTCCACCCGGACATCGCGCACAAGTACGCGGCGGTGGTCGCCACGGGCCGTTCGGACTACCCGAACCAGATCAACAACGTGCTGGCGTTCCCGGGCATCTTCGCGGGCGCCCTCCAGGTCCGGGCCTCCCGGATCACCGAGGGCATGAAGATCGCCGCGGCGAACGCGCTGGCCGACGTGGTCGGCGAGGATCTGGCGGCCGATTATGTGATCCCGTCCCCGTTCGACGAGCGGGTCGCCCCGGCCGTCACGGCTGCGGTCGCCGCTGCGGCGAGGGCGGAAGGCGTGGCCCGTCGCTGACGGTTCCGCCTGCCGCTCGGCCCCGGCCTGATTGCGGCTGCGGACCGTGCGATGGGGGTCCCCCCCTGCTCGAACGAAGTTGAGAGCTTGGGGGATGGCCGCGCAGTTCCCCGCGCCCCTGTAGGGCGCGGGGAACCACGACCTCTCCCGGGTGCGGCGCGTCACACGCGGTAGTGGTTCCGGCCGGACGGCGGGCGCGCCTATCGTCAGGGCCATGTTCGCCGCCTATGCCGCACGCATCGACCGTGACCAGCCGCTCTCCGGTCTGGAGTTGGGGGAACGGCCCGCCCCCGAGGTACGACCGGGCTGGTCCCTCATCGACGTCCGGGCGGCCTCGCTCAACCACCACGACCTGTGGTCGCTGCGCGGGGTCGGCCTCGGCGAGGACAAGCTGCCGATGATCCTGGGCTGCGACGCGGCCGGGGTCGACCAGGACGGCAACGAGGTCGTCCTGCACTCCGTGATCGGCCAGACGGGCCACGGGGTGGGTCCGGGCGAGGGCCGCTCCATCCTCACCGAGAAGTACCAGGGCACCTTCGCCGAGCAGGTCGCCGTGCCGACCTGGAACGTGCTGCCCAAGCCCAGGGAGCTCAGCTTCGCCGAGGCCGCCTGTCTGCCGACCGCCTGGCTCACCGCGTACCGGATGCTCTTCACCAACGCGGGCGTGCGGCCCGGCGACTCCGTCCTCGTACAGGGCGCGGGCGGCGGGGTCGCGACCGCGGCCATCGTGCTGGGCAGGGCGGCCGGGCTGCGGGTCTTCGCCACCAGCCGCGACGAGGCCAAGCGGAAGCGGGCGGTCGAGCTGGGCGCCCTGGAGGCGTACGAGCCGGGCGCGCGGCTGCCGCAGCGGGTCGACGCGGTGATCGAGACGGTCGGCGCGGCCACCTGGTCGCACTCGGTCAAGTCGCTCAGGCCCGGCGGCACGCTGGTCATCTCGGGCGCCACCAGCGGCGACCGTCCCGCGCACGCCGAGCTCACCCGGATCTTCTTCCTGGAGCTGAAGGTGGTCGGCTCGACCATGGGCACCAAGGACGAGCTGGAGGACCTGCTGGCGTTCTGCGCGGCGACGGGGGTACGGCCGGTCATCGACGAGGTGCTGCCGCTGGAGCGGGCCCGCGAGGGGTTCGAGAAGATCGAGTCGGGCGACGTCTTCGGGAAGATCGTGCTGACGACCTCTTGATGGTTCGTCAGAAACCCTGATCTGATCTCCGGCATGCTCACCGACGACATGCCGGAGGTGTTCCATGCGTACCAACAAGTTCCTCGCAGCCGTGGGGTGTTGTGCGATCCTCGCGACCGGTGCGGTCGTGCCCGACGCCCACGCCCGGGAGGCGGGCGCCGTCCCCCGGCTCACCGACGAACAGGGGCGCACGCTCACGCTCCGGGGCTGGAACGTGGAGGACAAGAACCACCGGGGTGATCAGGCGCTCTCCGCGATCACCGAGCGGACCTTCCGCGACCTGCGGGCGAACGGCTTCGGCCTGGCCCGGCTGCTGGTCTTCTGGGACGACCTGGAGCCGGTGCGGGGCCGGTACAGCCAGGCGTACCTCCGCAAGATCGAACGGATCCTGGACTGGGCGCACCGCTATGACGTCCGGGTGCTGATCGACGCCCACCAGGACGTCTTCGGCCCGGCGTTCGGGCACCGGGGCATTCCCGAGTGGGCGACGCGGACGGACGGGCTGCCGTTCACCCCGCACCCGGACGACTGGTTCTCCGAGTACTACGAGCCGGCCGTGCAGCGGGCGTTCACGCATCTGTACGGGGACGAGGACCTGCGGCGGGCGCAGGCTTCGATGTGGCAGGTGCTGGCGCGGCGGTTCGCGCACCACCCGGCGGTCCTCGGCTACGACCTGATCAACGAGCCGATGGGCGAGTTCCGGGCGGGCGAGGACCCGGCGACGGCGGCGCGCCGGATCGAGGCCGAGCAGCTCACCCCGATGTACAACCGGCTTGCGCGGGCGGTGCGTTCGGCGGACCGGCTCCACTGGGTCTTCGTGGAGCCCACCCCCGCTGTGGGGGAGGGCGTGCCGACGGGCCTGGGCAGGATCAAGGACCCCAAGGCGGTGTACGCGCCGCACTTCTACAACACCGCCATGGAGACGGGCGCGGACTACGACCCGTCGGCGGGGTGGATCGAGTCGTACGAGTCGGCGGTGACCGCCTATCCGAAGAAGTACGGGGTGCCCGTGGTGGTGGGCGAGTGGGGCCCGCTCAACAGCGAACTCCCGCACATGGGCCGCTTCTACACCGACGCGCTCGCCTCACTGGCGCGCTACACCTCCGGGTGGGCGGGCTATGTGTGGTGCTACGGGGGCGGCTACTGCGCGGCCGACGCGGGGGGTGTGCTGCGGCCCAACAAGGCACTGACCGCGACGCCGTACGCGCGGGCGGTCGCGGGGCGGGTGCGCTCGGAGACGTATGACCCGTCGACGCGGACGTACCGCCTGGTGTACGTGGCGGGGCACGGCACGACGGAGCTGTCGGTGCCGACGGGGGTGCGGGGGTGGCGGGTCCGGGTCGCCGGGCCGGGGTCGGTCCGGGGCCTGGACGTGCGGGCGGTGGCGGGGGCGACGGTCACCGTGACGGTCGCGCCCCGCGCCTGACGCCCCTGCCCTCAGCCCCGGTGCACGAGGATGAAGTCCCCGTACGGGTGGGAGCCCGGGCGGCCGTCGGTCTCGGCGAGCGCGCGGCGCAGGGTGTCCAGGTGCGCGGCGGTGAGCTCCAGTGGCGGCTCGTCCGGCTGGTAGGTGGTGCCCCGGGGGTAGTCCTCGTCCGGGGTGGTGGTCATCTCGATGTGGCAGCCCAGGACGTGGGCGACGGGCCGGGTGGCGCAGAAGCCGAGGAGCCGGTCGGCGGTCTCGGCGTACGCGGCGGCGTCGTCCACGTACAGCCGCCCCGGGTACAGCGAGTCGCCGGTCAGCAGGGTCCGGGTGTGCCGGTCGTGGAAGACGACGGCGGCGGGGTGGTGGCCGGGGCCGGGGATCAGGTCGAGCACGCGGCCGCCGAGGTCGAGCTCGACGGCCTGGTGCGGCCAGTCGGTGAACCCGAAGTGGCCGACCACGTCGTCGAGTCCCGGCGGCACGACGGTGGTGCGGGGCCGGTCCGAGAACTGCGCGTCGGCGGCGATGTGGTCACCGTGGCCGTGGGTGTGGGCGACGAGCAGCTCGTACCCGGTGCGGGGGTGGCGGGTCAGCCAGTCGTCGATCAGGGCGTCGACGGTGGCCCGTAGCGGGAAGTGGGCGGGGTCGGCGCTGGCGCCGGTGTCCAGCAGGAGGGCGCGCTCATTGCCGAAGAGGAGGAAGAGGAAGGGCGCCTCGAAGTGGACGGACTTGTTCTGCCGCAGCAGGACGGTGTGTTCGGTGTAGCGGTGGATCTGGATCTCGGGGGCGGGGTCGTGCTTGGGGGAGGGCCAGCCCGCGTGCCAGTGGGCGGGGAGGGTGGGGGCGGGGGCGGTGCCGAGGAAGTCGATCACGGCTCCAGTCTGCCCCCCGGGGCTGCCCCCCGGGACCCCTTTCGTCCGCGGGCCGTCGGTGGCTGATCGCGCAGTTCCCCGCGCCCCTGGGGGTCGGGGCGGGCCGGGATCGCCCCGCAGGGGCGAATTGAGGGGCGCGGGGGACGGGGCGAGCAACCACGCGCCACCTGCAGACGGACTCCGGGCCGCATAGGGGCGCGGGGGACGGGGCGAGCAACCACGCGCCACCTGCAGACGGACTCCGGGCCGCATAGGGGCGCGGGGGACGGGGCGAGCAACCACGCCCCACTCGCAGACGGACTCCGGGCCGCATAGGGGCGCGGGGGACGGCGCGAGCAGCCCCCGCCGGTCCGCGGGCGTACAGGGGGCCGGGGGCGGAGCCCACGCGGGACGGCTACCCCGTCCCGCCCCGCAGGATCGCCCCGATGTGCGCCGCCGCAGTCGACAAATGGCGGCGCGTTTCGCGGAGTTGCGGCTCCGTCACACCGTGGTCGCGGGCCGCGTCGCGGATGTCGTCGCGGAAGCGGTCCAGGAGGCGGTCCAGGTCTCGGGCCGGGTCGCCGGTGGCCGGGTCGTCGGCCCAGGTGGGGGGTGCGGGCTCCTTCACCGGGGGGCGCGTGAAACGGCCGAGTTCCCTGGTGATCTCGGCCAGGCCCTCCCGTACGCCCGTCGGCCAGTCGCCCCGGGCGAAGTGGTCCTGCACCTGCTCCGCCACCCGCTGCATCTGCTCGCGCGCGGTGTCCTGGGCCTCCTTCGCCTGGCGGCGGGCCTGCTGGGCGTCCTCGCGGGCCCGGCGCGACTCGTCCTTCGCGCGGCGCGCCTGCTCCTTCCACTCCTGCTTGGCGCGCTTGAACTCCTCCTTGGCCTGCTGCCAGGACTCGCCCTCCCCGGCGTTCCCGGCTCGCGCCTCGCGCGCCTGGCGGCGCACGTCGTCGCGCAGGTCGCCCGCCGCACCCCGTACGTCCGCGCGGATCTCGGCGGCGAGCTCGGAGACCGACTCGCGGATCTCCAGCTCCAGGTCGGCCAGCTCGCCGCTGCGGCCCGCGAGTTCGGCGCGGCCCGCGTCGGTGATCGAGTACACCTTGCGGCCGCCCTCGGTGGTGTGGGTGACCAGGCCCTCCGCCTCCAGCTTGGCCAGGCGGGGGTAGACCGTGCCGGCGCTCGGCGCGTACAGGCCCTGGAAGCGCTCCTCCAGGAGGCGGATCACCTCGTACCCGTGGCGCGGGGCCTCGTCGAGCAGCTTGAGGAGGTAGAGGCGCAGACGGCCGTGGGCGAAGACGGGGGGCATCTCAGAGCACCTTCTCGGTCGTGGTGGCGGCCGGGTCCGCCGTGTCGTGCGGCTCGGGGCGGCGCAGCAGGGCGATCGAGCCCGAGATCGTGGTCGCCCGCAGCGTGCCGGTGCCCGCCCCGAGCGTCCCGGTGATCCTCTTCGCACCCCACTGCCCGCTGACCCGCAGGTCGTCGAAGGCGTTGGAGACCGCGCCGCTGGTGGTGTTCGCCTCGACCCTGGCGTCCGCGGCCGGGTGCTCCAGACGGATGGCGATCTCGCCGGACACCGTGGTCAGCTTGACGTCGGCGGGCTTCCCCGACGGGTCCAGGTCGAGCACCATGTCGCCGCTCACCGACTCCGCCCGTACGGAGGTGGCCGCGCCCTCGATCACCGTCAGATCGCCGGAGACCGACTGGAAGCGGAGGTCGCCGGTGACGGCCTGGGCCTCCACGTTCCCGGAGACGGTGTCCGCGCGGACCGAGCCGGACAGGCCCACGAGCGTGGTGTCGCCGGTGACGCCCCGTACGTCCGTACGCCCCCGGATCCCGGAGACGACGGCGGCCGCGCCGACCACGCCCACCTCGACCCCGCAGCCGGACGGCACCGTGAGCGAGACGACCGCGCTGCGCTGCCAGCCCTTGCGGTCGAACCACTTGAGGAAGCCCTTCCAGGGCAGGTCCTCGTAGGCGACGGTGAGCGTCGGGCCCTCCTGGGTGACGATCAGCGGCGGTCCGTCGAGGGCGGACACCTCCAGGCGCGCGGAACCCTCCTCGGTCCCCACGACGTTCACCGTTCCGTTGACGATCCGTACGTTGAGCGCGGTCACCGGAGCGTCGAAGGTGAGTGTGCGCGGCTCCGAAACGGTCCACGTCGACTCGGCCATGGCTCTGCCCTCCCTGGGCGGGTCATACGCAACATACCGCGTCTGCTTGATAGACACGATATATCGCGGATGGGGGAAGTCAAGCAGGGGAGTGGGGTGAAAAAGGGCCATTAGTGGGTGGGAAGTAGGGAATTGCCCTAGCGTATGGATCATGTCCAGCGTCTCGGGCGCCACCCCCGCTCCCGCCCCCGGAGCCCTGCTCCTCTGCCGCGCCGAGCCCGCGGCGGTCCGTCCGGCCGCGCATCTGCTGCGCGAGCGGATGCTGCTCGCCCCGGCCGGGGACGGCTGGAGCGTGCTGGTCCCGGAGACCAAGCCGTGGCTGGACGGCGCCGACCCGGTCGACCAGGTGCTCGCCGGATGGGCGGCCGCGCTCGCCGTCGGCGCGAGCTGGCCCGTGGTCGCCCTGTGGTGGGACGAGGGCCGGGCCGGGTACACCCTGGCCGCCGGCTTCCGCCGGACGGTCGGCTATGTGTGGCTGGCCGACGGGACGGCGGCGGGGGAGGGCGAGGCGATGCGTACGTTCGCGGCCAGGCTCGGCCTCGACCCCGTGCTCGACCTGGAGGAGCTCGACCGGCTCACCCGGCCCGACCCGGCGGCCGACGCGCGGGCCCGGCTGCTCGGGCTCACCGCCGTACTCGCCCGCGCGGGCGTCGAGCTGCCCGCCGGGCTCTCCCCGGGCGAGCCCGCCGACCGGCTGCGGTCGGTCGCGGCGGCGGCCGGCGCGGAGGCGGTGGAGTGGTCGGGCTGGCGGGACGCGGTCCGCGCGGAGCTCGACGTGGTCGAGGGCGGAGCGCTGGGGCCGTGGCTGGTCGGACCCCGCGCCCGGATCCTCGGCGCGGCCCAGCTGGCGGCGGGGCTGCCGCTGACCGCCTGGGGCCTGGCCCGCCGCAACGGGGGGTGGACGGTCGCGGGCGTGGTCCTGCTCGCGAACGGGGCGCTGGGGCTGGCGTACGACCGGGTGCGCGGGCAGGCGTGACCGCGCGGCTCAGGACCTACTCGTCCTCGTCCTCGTCGTCGTCCAGGCGGGCCAGCCAGGTGGCGAGCCGTTCGACTGGAACCTCGAAGTCCGGGTTCAGGTCGACGAACGTGCGCAGCTGGTCGGCAAGCCACTCGAAGGTGACCTCCTCCTCGCCGCGCCGCTTCGCCAGCTCCTCGATGCCGCGGTCGGTGAAGTACACAACGTGCTCCTGTGGTGCTCCGGGATGTTCCCCTCCAGGGTATCCGGCGCAGTGAAGGGGTCCCGTGCAACCGTTCGGCCGATTACCCTCGTCATCTCAAGTCAGGGGAATATGCGACTGGTTGGGGGGCGGCCATGGCGCACGTACGGGAGATCGAGCTGCCGGGTGGGGCCGTGGTGCTCGCCCGGGTGTCCACCGCCGGGGGGTACGCGGCGGACGACGACGACGTCGGGGTGATCGAGAACGCCGTCGCCAAGGTGGAGCGGCTCGGCGAGCTGATCGCCGGGGTCGGGCGGTCCGTGCTCGACGCGGCCGCCGCCGTACGGCCCGACGAGGCGAGCGTCAGCTTCGGCATCGAGCTGTCCGCCAAGGCCGGGGCGGCCGTCGCCGTCCTCGCCGACGGGGAGGCCAAGGCGTCCATCCAGGTCACGCTGGTCTGGCGGCTGGAGGGCCGGCCCGCACCCCCGGTGCCCCCGCCGCCGCCGAACCCGCCGCTCGTGTCCCCGGCCCCCGGCGGCTCGCCCGATGCCTGAGCACGCCCACGATCCCTTCATCGACGACCTGGTGCGCTCGGCCACCGTCCACCTGCTCCCGGCCGGCGGCGGCACGATGTGGGGCAGCGGCTTCTTCGTCGCCCCCGGCTGGCTGCTGACCTGTGCGCACGTCCTGCGGCCGCATCTGGGCCGGGACCGGGAGCAGGTCTTCCACGTCGGCGGCGACCGGCTCGGCGGCGACCCGCTGCCCGCCCGGCTCGCGGCGTGGCTGGTCGACGACGACCTGCGCGGCGACGACGTGCCCGTCGAACAGGACCTGGCGCTCGTCCGGCTCCTCGACGACGACGTGGAGCACGAGTGCGTCTGGCTCAGCGACTGCGCCGAGCCGCCCGGCGCGAGCGGCGCGGTGGTCTACGGCTTCCGGCCCGAGGGGCGCCCACTGGGCTGGCACAGCACCATCAACATCCGTACGTACGACGGGAGTTACGGGCTCCGGTTCAGCGAGGCCGAGTTCCCCAAAGGGGTCTCCGGCGGCCCGGTGCTCGATCCGCAGACCGGCGCCGTGGTCGCCGTGATGAAGTCCCGCCGGGTCGAGCGCGACGGCGGCCGGGCCATCGCGCTGCCGGCGCTGCGCAGGTTCGGCGACCTCTACCGGACCGTGCTCGCCGAGCACGACCGGTGGCACGGCGGCGAGCCCAGACTCAGCGGCTACAACACCTGGGTCGACCGGCAGCAGAAGTTACCCGCCGCCGGGCTGCACCACACGCCCGAGCAGTGGAGCCCGTACGACCGGCGGGCCGCCCTGAACCTGCTCGCCGCCGTCCCCGGGCCCGGCGGGGTGCCGCCGGTCGCGAAGCTGGCGCGCAAGGCGCGCGGCGGGATCGCGCCGCCGGGCAGCCTGCCCGACCCGCGCACCTGGCGCGACGGCCACGGCCTGCTCTACGAGGCGCACCGGCCGATGCCCGCCATCGCCTTCCTGCACTACCTCAAGCTCGTCGTGGAGTACGAGCGCGGGCGCGGCGGCGACCCGGCGCGGCTGGACGCCTGGGTGAGCGAGCGGCTGCGCGGGGTCCCGCCGGTGGTGCACACCGTGGTCACCGAGGCACGGCTGCCCGAGGGTCTGCTGCCGGTGCTCGGGCCCGGCGCGCCGGAGGAGATCCTGGCCGTACTGCCCTATCCCACCGTCGAGCGCGGCGGCGCCGTCGTCACGGTCGAGCTGGAGCCGCTCTCCGACGCGCCCGACCGGTTCTACTGGCGCATCCGGGTGCACGACGGTGACCGGGAGGGCTCCAGACCGGTGGCCGAGGAGTGCAGCGGCGACGGGGTGGCCCCCGGCGAGCTGATCCGGCGGCTGCGCCGGCACCTGGTCACCGCCTTCCAGAGCGTCGACACCGACGACTGCCCCGCGCCCCTCGAAGTCGCCCTGCCCGCCGACCAGTTCGACACCGCCGTGCACCGCTGGCAGCTCACCGAGATCGGGCGCCTCTACCGGCCGCCCTACCTCGGCGTGCAGCGCCGGGTGGTGCTGCGCGACCTCGACCGGCGCGGCGAGGCGGACCCCGAGTGGCGCGAGCGCTGGGACGGCCTGATGGCCGCCGAGGAGCTCGCCGCGGTGCCGGCGCCGCTCCCGGGCAAGGCGCCCCGGCTGCGCCACTTCACCGAGCTGGAGCCGGGCGCGGTGCCCGTGCTGTGCCGGCCCGCCGGGCGCGGGGTGGGCGGCGCGGCCATGCGGATGGCCCTGGACGCCGGCCACGGAGTGGCGCTGTGGCACACCGACGGCCACCCCGAACAGGGCTGCCAGGACCTCTGCGCAGCGCTGTGCGCCGGGGCGGCCGATCTGCTCGGGCAGGCGAAGGACCCCACTGAACTCCCCGACCGGCTGCGCCGTATCAGGGAGGAGATCAGCGATTCCAAGGATGCCCAGCACTGGGCGGAGGGTGTGGCGATGCTCTACGACGACCCGGGACGGCCGCTGCCGGACCTCCAGCGGCTGGACGCGCCGTGACCCGGCCCCCAGGGCCTGTCCGGCGGATCTTGTCCGGGACGCGGGGGTCCGGCACGCCCTCCCCCAAGGCCTTGAGGGCCACGGGGGACCCCCAGCGGCGTTGTCGTCGGTTGCCGACTCCCCCAAGCTCTCAACTTCGTTCGAGCAGGGGGACCCCCATCGCGTCGACGCGCTCCTCCGCCTTGCAGCTGGACGCACCAGGACCCCGCTCACCAGGACCGAAAGGCGGAGGCACCTCGTGGGCGACCAGATCCGCCGGACAGGCCCTGGCCACGCCCCGCGCGGGCACTCCGTGCGCCGCCGTGCGCCCGGACAAGCGCCGCTGTGACCTCCTGTGCGTCCGCTCGCCCAGGTCCTTTCCGGAAAACGCATTTCGGCGGCCCGGGAGTGGGTACCTTCCGACTGGACCTCGACTCGCAACGACACGTGACGCAACGACACGTGGTCAAGAAGTGGTGCCCCGCCGACCGTCGACGAGGAGCGAGCGATGGACGACTGGCTGATCTACCGAGGCTTCGGGGCACCCGATCCGGAGCGGATCCGTGCGCTGCCCCCGCCGCCCCGCTGGCGCACCTTCGGCGGCGAGCCGCGCCCGTACGCGGTGCCGGACATCGACATCGCGTCCAAGCGCAGGCTCGGCGACCGCGTCTCCGAGCTGTCCGCGCACGACGCCGAGACCCTCCAGCTGATCAACGCCGCGCTGTATCTGCGCCGCCCGCTGCTGATCACCGGCGAGCCGGGTTCCGGCAAGTCGACGCTGGCGCACTCCATCGCGTACGAACTCGGCCTCGGCCGGGTCCTGCAGTGGCCCATCATCAGCCGCACCGAGCTCAGGGACGGGCTCTACACGTACGACGCCATCGGGCGGCTGCACGACGCTCAGCTCGCCGACGGCCAGGCCGACGACATCGGCCGCTACATCCGGCTCGGCCCGCTCGGCACCGCGCTGCTGCCCGCCACGCGGCCGCGCGTGCTGCTCATCGACGAGCTCGACAAGAGCGACATCGACCTGCCCAACGACCTGCTGAACGTGCTGGAGGAGGGCGAGTTCCCGCTCCCCGAGCTGGAGCGGATCGCCGACCGGCCGGGCCGCGACGTGGTCGAGGTCCTCACCGACGACGGCCATCGGGTCGCGGTGCCGAACGGCAAGATCAGCTGCCAGGCCTTCCCCATCACCGTCCTGACCAGCAACGGAGAGCGCGACTTCCCGGCGCCGCTGCTGCGCCGCTGTATCCATCTGCACCTGGAGCCGCCGCGCGAGGAGCGCCTCGCGGCCTTCGTCCAGGCCCACTTCGGGCCCGGCGCCGACGAGCGCAACGTCGATCTGCTCAGCCGCTTCACCCGCGACGACGGCGACGGCGAACTGCGCCCCACCGACCAGCTCCTGAACGCCATCTTCCTCACCCAGCAGGTGAGCGAGGAGGGGCCGGAGCGGCGCGAGGAGATAGCCGAGCTGCTGCTGCGGCCGCTGGACACCAGGCAGCGGTGACCCCGATGACCGCCGCCCGGGACCCGCGCCCCGCCGAGAGCGCCGTGAGCTCCACCCTCACGGCACTGGTGGCGCGCCTCCGGGAGGCGGAGATCCAGCCGACCGCCCAGGAGCTGGCGGACGCGCTGTGGCTGGCGGGCTTCGCCGGGCCGCTCGCCCGGCCCCGGCCGCAGGTCCCGGACGCGGTGCGGCCCGTCACCGGCGGCCCCGGCGTCAAGCCGCCGGACCCCGTCGACGGCGCGGGCCCCGCCCCCGCGGAGCGCGTGCGCGAACAGGGCGTCCCCGGCGGGCCCGTGGTCCGTACGTACGAGGGCCAGGCCGACCTGTTCACCCCTGGGCCCGGCACCGGACCCGGCACCGGCACCGGACCCGGCCAGGGCGGCGGCGCCGGGAGCACACCCGGCGGCTCCGGCGGGGTGCGGGTGGCCGCGCCCGCCGCCTCGACCCTGCCCGAACCACTCGCCCTGCAAAGGGCGTTGCGTCCCCTCCAGTACTACCGCCCGCCCGCCCGCACCGCCGCCCGCCGCCTCGACGAGCAGGCCACCGCCGACCGGGCCGCCGACACCGGTCTGATCCTGCCGGTGCTGCGGCCCGACCGCCGCCGTCAGGCCAGGCTCGCCCTGCTGATGGACGTGTCCTCCTCGACCGTGGTGTGGGAGCAGACCCTCGACGAGCTGCGCCAGGTCTGTGAGCGGGCCGGGGCCTTCCGCGAGGTGCAGCTGCACTATCTGCACGAGGGCGCGGACGGCCGGCCGCGCGTCGGCGCCGGCGTCGCCGCAGGCGGGCACCTCGCCGACCCGTCCCAGTTCTGGGACCCGGCCGGACGCCGGCTGACCCTGCTGCTCAGCGACTGCGCGGGCCCCATGTGGCGCAGCGGGCAGCTGCACCGGCTGCTCTTCGGCTGGGCGCGGACCGCCCCGCTCGCCGTGGTCCAGCCGCTGCCCCAGCGGATGTGGCGCTCCACCCATCTGCCCACCCGGCAAGGGGTGCTGCGGCGCCGCGAAGGCCCGGCCGGGCGCCTGGAGTTCCGGCCGCGCAGGCCGGAGCGGGGGCGCGACGCCCGGGGGATACCGGTGCCGGTGCTCGCCCTGCGCCAGTCCTCGTTCGGCGCCTGGGCGCGGCTGGTGAGCGGCTCCACCGAGCAGACCATGGAAGCGGCGGTCGGCCGGGTCCGCGCCGACCACGGCCCGGCCGCCGGAAGCGCCCGCGCCGAGCAGGCGCTCGCGCCCGCCGAGCGGGTCGCCGCGTTCCGCGCCACCGCCTCGCCCGACGCGGCCCAGCTCGCCGCCTGTCTGTCCGCGGCGCCGCTGGTGCTGCCCGTGATGCAGCTGGTCCAGCGGGCGATGCTGGTCGACAGCGGGCCCGAGGTGCTGGCCGAGGTGCTGCTCAGCGGGCTGCTGCGGGTCTGCGACGAGGAGAGCGGCGGCGGGCTGCCCGGCTATGTCTTCCTGGACGGGGTCCGCGAGGAACTGCTCGAACACCTCGGCGCCGGGAGCGCGATCCTCGTCCTCAAGCACTGCTCGGAGTACGTGGAGCGGCGCTACGGACGGACCGTACGCAACTTTCCCGCGCTCGCCGCGGCCGTCCTGGCCGGGTCGGTCGACCCCGGGGGCAGCGCGCCCGCCGGGCCGTCCGACGACTCCCGGCTGCGGATCTTCGCCCGGGTCTCGGCGCAGGTGCTGCGGCGCTTCGGCCGGCCCGACCAGTTCGTCCAGCCGGGCGGCGCCGACGGCGCGGGCCCGCGCGAACTGTCCGACCGGGCCCGCGACTGCCTCGACCGGTTCCGCTCGTACGGCACGGTCCGCGACCTCGACATGGGCGTACAGCTGCTCAGCGCCGCCGTCCGGGGCGAGCGGCGGGTCGCCGAACGGGCCTATCTGTACGGCGAGTTGGCGCAGGCGCTGCTGCTGCGCTGGGAGCTGCGGCGGCTCGGCGAGGACCTGGGCGAGGCCCTGTCCGCCGTGGAGAACGCGCTGCCGCACGAGCGCCGGGCCCATCTGACCCTCGCCCGGATCCTGGAGGCGATGGCGGACGAGGCGGAGTCGGGCCGGGCGGGCGCGGACGAGGCGTGGTGGCTGAGGGCGCTGACGGGGGCAGCGCGGGAGCCCGGCTATGCGGGGCCGGCCGGGGTCGAGCCCGGGGAGGCCTTCCTCAGCGCGTCGGGAGCCGCTGCCAACTGGCTCCACGGCATACCCAGCCGGGCTCGCGCCGCCGAGGTGCGCACCACCCGCCAGGTCGCCGTCTACCTCCTCAACCGCGCCCACAGCAGCCTCGCGCTGATCGGCGGGATCCCCCCGGCCTCCGCCACCCAGCGCGCCGACTGGCGGGCCGCCTCGCTGGCCCGGGTCCGGGTGCTGCGGCGGCTCGCCGAGCTGGAGCCGAAGTGGGCGGGCGGCTGTCTGGACACCGCGGTCCAGGTGGCCGACGCGCTCCTGAAGGAGGACCGCACCGCCGACGTGCTGCTGCTGCGCGGCGCGCTGCTGCTCGCCCTCGCCCGCCACGCCGCCGCGGGCCCCGGCGAGGAGGCGCTGCTCACCGCCCGCGCCTACGCCGACCGCGCCGCCAGGGACCTCTACGCCGGGTTCGAGACGCCGGCGCCGGGCGCGCTGAGCGACGGCGAGGTCAGCCGGGCCTGGCTCGACGTCGCCGACGCCGTGGAACTCTCCCGGGCCGAGACGGACGACTCCACCCGGCTGACCGTGCTGCAGGCCCTCGACCAGGCCCGCCGGTACGCGGGCCCCGACCGCGAGGCGCAGGCGGTGTGCCTGCTGCGGATGGCGCAGGTGCTGCGCGAGCGGTACGAGTCGACCCGCAGCCGCACCCACCTCGACTCGGCGGTGGTGGCCTGGTCGGAGGCGCTGGAGCTGATGGGCCCCGACGACCCGCGCCGGGCCGCCGCCTTCACCGAGCTCGGCGACGCGCTCACCGCGCGGGCCCGGGCCAAGGAGTCCGTCGACGACGCCCGGGGCGCGGTGCGCGCGCTGCGCCGGGCGCTCGACGAGACCTCCGAGTCCGACCCCGAACTCGCCCGCCGGCGCTATCTGCTGGGCGCCGCGCACGTACGGCGCTTCCACGCCGAGGAGGTCCTCTCCGACCTGCACGAGGCCCACTGGATACTCGGCGCGGCCGCCCGGGCCACCGACCGCAGCGCGGTCCTCGCCCGGATCTGGCTGCTGCGCGCCGAGGTGCTGCGGCTGCTTTCGGAGCGCACCGGCTCGCCGTCCCGGCTCGGCGAGGCGGCCGACCACGCGCTGCGGGCCGCGGAGGAGAGCAGGGCGGCCGGGGAGCCGCTGACGGAGGCCGGGGCGCGCCGGCTGAGGGCGCTGCTGCTCGAACGGACGGCGGGCCCGGCACGGGCACGGGAGGAGCACCTTGAGGTACTGCGCATCCTTTCGGCCGCGGCGGCGGCGGGACAGCCGGACGCCGAGGCGGAGGCCCTGAGCCGGGCGGAGACCGACCGGCTCGACGGCGAGCTGGGAGCGTCGTGACGGCGACCATGACCGACGGGGGGAGGGCGCTGCCGGACCCCGCGGCATTACCGGACCTGCGCCCCCTGACGGCCCGCTCCCCGCACGAGTGCGCCCACCCCGTACTGGCCGCGGTGCTCGCGGACCTGTGCCACCGGGCCGCGGCCGACGGGCGCGCCGGGGCGTACTTCAGTGACGCGCCCGCGGCGGCGCCGACGGATGCGGCGGGGGCGTACTTCGCGGACACACCGTCGGCCCGTCCCGGCGGCGCGAGCCACGAGGACGTGCCATGACCACCGCCGAGGAGCCCCGCTGGCCGCACCGCGAACTCGACCCGGACGCCGTGCGGCCCGTACCGCTGCGGCAGTTCGTCCTGAAGGTGCACAGCCGGTGCAACCTCGCCTGCGACTACTGCTACATCTACCGCGGCCAGGACGCGAGCTGGCGCGAGCGCCCGGCCAGGGTCCCGGAGGCGACCGTGCGCCGCACCGCCCGGCGCATCGCCGAGCACGCCGCCGCCCACCGGCTCACCGCGCTCCGCATCGACCTGCACGGCGGCGAGCCGCTCCTTGGCGGGGCCGGTCCCGTCGTGGCGTACGCGGCCGAGGTGCGGCGCGCGGTGCGCGAGGCGGTCCGGGGCGTGGTGCCCGGCGGCTGCGAGGTCACCGCGACCGTGCAGACCAACGGCACCCTGCTGACCCCGCGCACCCTCGACCGGCTCGCCGCCGCCCGCGTCCGCGTCGGGCTCAGCCTGGACGGGGGCGCGGCCCGGCTCAACACCCGCCGCACCGACCGCCGGGGCCGCTCCTCCTGGCCCGCCGTCGCCGCGGCCGCGCGGCTGCTCGCCCGGCGCCCCGCCGCGTACGCGGGCATCCTGTGCACGGTCGACCTCGCCGCCGGCCCCGAGGACGTCTACCGCTCGCTGCTCGCGCTCGGCCCGCCCGGCATCGACCTGCTCCTGCCGCACGGCAGCTGGGCCGCGCCGCCGCCCGGGATCGCCCCGGCCCCGGTGCCGGGGCGGCGCGCGCGCCCCACCCCGTACGGGGACTGGCTGGTGCGGGTCTTCGACCTGTGGTGGGACGCCGGCCGGATGCGGACCGGGGTGCGGCTCTTCCAGGAGATCGTGGCGCTGCTCCTCGGCGTGCCGAGCTCGGTCGAGTCCGTGGGGCTCTCCCCGATGGTGGCCGTCGTGGTGGACACGGACGGCGCGATCGAGCAGACGGGCGCGCTGCGCTCGGCGTACGAGGGCGCCTCCGCGACCGGGCTCGACGTCTTCCGCCACTCCTTCGACCGCGCCCTGCGCCATCCCGGCCTGGCTGCCCGCCAGTTGGGGGCGGCGGCCCTGTCGCGGGATTGCGCGGAGTGCCCGGTGCGGGAGGTGTGCGGGGGCGGCAACTACGCGCACCGTTACGCTCCGTACAGCGGATTCCTCCACCCCAGCGTGTACTGCGCCGACCTGGAGCGGCTCATCCGCCACATCGCGGCCCGGCTGGCGGACGCCGACGGGCTGCCGCGGGGCCGCCCATGACGCCCAACTCCTCTTCACCGCCAGTCTTGTTTGTGACGCACAATGGAAAGCCGTGCGCACATCCAGCAGCTTCCGGCCCGAGCCGAGGGAGTCCGCCGCATGTCCGACCACGAGGGCGCCGTGGAGCCCACGCTGCCCGAGTCCGCTGAGGAGTCCCCCCGCGTCACCGTGCTCTTCGCCGGGCAGAGCCAGGCCTGGGCCGACTGGATCGGGCAGCAGCTTGAGCGGGCTGGCCACCCCGCCGTCCTCATAAGGTGGGACCCGCTGCACCTCAAGCCCGCCGACTCGGCGCTCGCCGATCTGCTGGAGCCGCCCGGGCACATCCTGGTGGTCCTGGACGACTGGTATATGCGCTTCGACTCGGAGAAGTACCAGAGCTGGGCCCGGCTGCTGCGCGACACGCTGCCGCAGCACCGCGACCGCGTCGCCGCCGTCAGCGTCACCGCCAAACCGCTGCCGCCCGCCGCTGCCACCCTGCGCCCCGTCGGGCTGCGCGGGGTCGGCCCCGACGAGGCGCGCCGCCGGGTCCTGGAGTGCGCCGGGTCGCAGGGGCGCCCCGGCGGGGTCGTCCTGGAACGCCCCATCCGCTTTCCCGACGACCGCCCCGGGATCTGGAACGCACCGCGCCGAAACCGCCAGTTCACCGGCCGCGAGGACGCCTTCGAGCGGGTCCACGACATCCTGGCCGCCTCCGGCGAGGAGGGCGGCCGGGTGGTGGTGCACGGTCTGAGCGGCGTCGGCAAGACGCAGGCCGCGATGGAGTACGTGCACCGGTTCGCGGGCGAGTACGACATCGTCTGGTGGGTCGGCGCCTCCGCCAAGGCCGGCGCCCGCGAGGGGTTCGCGGCGCTCGCCCCGGCCCTGGGCCTGCCCCAGGGCAGCCGGCTCGGCGAGGTCATCACGTCCGTGCGCGGCGCCCTGGAGACGACCGGCCGGCGCTGGCTGGTCGTCTTCGACGGCGCGGAGAGCCCGGAGGCGGTCGGCGAGCTGATCCCGGAGGGCCCCGGGCACGTCCTGGTCACCGCCAACTCGCCCGAGTGGCCCGGCCTGAGTGCCCAGCTGCTCCAGCTGCCGCCGTTCGACCGCGAGGAGAGCGTCGCCTTCGCCCGGCGCCGCGCCGAGCGGCTCGGCGAGCACGACGCGGACCGGCTCGCCGAGGCCGTCCAGGACCTGCCGCTGCTGCTCGACCAGACCGCCACCTGGATCGCCAACAACCCGGCCGCCTCCGTCGCCGACTATGTGCGGAGCATCAGCCAGGGCGACCCGCACACCGTCTCCACCATGCCGTCCCGCGAGTACCCGGCGAGCTTCCAGGCCGCCTGGTCCAAGACGCTCAACAGCCTGCACGAGACCTCCGCCGAGGCCTGGGAGCTGCTGAAGCTCCTCGCCCACTTCTCGCCGGACGCCGTGCCGCTGCGGCTCCTCCAGAACGCCCGGGTCAGCGATCTGCCGCCGCACCTCGCCGCCCTGGTCACCGACCCCAGCAGCTGGAACTCGGCGCTGCGCACGCTCTCCCGGGTGACCTCGACACCGCTGGAGTACGACGACCCCGGCCGGCTCGGCACCCGTACCGTCGGCTCCCTGCGCATCCACCGGCTGCTGCACCGCTTCGTCCGCGGCAGCCTGCCCGAGCAGGAGCACGAGCGGGCCACCGCCACCGCCTGCCGGGTGCTGGTCGCCGCCGATCCGCGCGACCCGTCGGGCTCGCACAACTGGCCGCGCTACGCCGAGCTCATCCCGCACCTGGAGCCGTCCGGCGCGCTCACCTCCACCGACCCGGACGTGCGCCGCCTCGTCCTCAACTGCATCGAGTACCTGCGGGTGCGCGGAGAGTTCCGCGAGGGGCGCCGGCTCAGCGGCCTCGCCGTGGAGTCCTGGCGGCCCCTGTCGGGCCCCACCGACGGCCTCGTCCTGGTCGCCACCCACCAACTCGCCCACACCCTGCGTCAGTTGGGTGAGTACGGACGCGCCGAGGAGCTGGGCCGAGGCACCCTGCGCCGGCTGATGGCCGAGGGCCGCGGCGGTATCGAGGTGGTCCGCGCCAAGAACGGCCTGGGCGGCACGCTGATGGTGCTCGGCAAGTACGCCGAGGCGCGCGCCCTGTTCGAGGAGGCGGCGGGCGAGACCGCGGCCCTGCTCGGCGACTGGAAGGTGCCCCGGCTGCTCGGGATCCGCCACAACCTGGCGGTCACCCTCGCCCTCCAGGGCCACTACGCCAAGTCGCTCTCGCGCCACGACGAGGTCCTGGAGGAGTGCATCTCCGTCCTGGGCGGCAAGGACCACCTCACCCTCCAGGCCGGGCTCTACAAGGCCCAGATGCTGCGGCTGATGGGCCGGTACGGGGAGGCGCTGACCATCCAGGAGTACAACCACCGCCTGCACCGCCAGATCCTGGGCGACGACCACCCCCAGACACTCACCGCCCAGCACAACCTGGCCCTGTGCCTGCGCCGCGACGGCGAGCCCGAGCGGGCCAGAGGGCTGCTGCACGAGGCCCGTGAGGCGATGCTGCGGCGCGCCGACGCGACCGCGTTCACCTGCGACTACGCCATGCTGCTCCGGGAGCTGGGCCGCCACGAGGAGGCGCACGAGCTCGCTTCCGAGGCGGCCGCCGGATACGAGGGGCTGCTCGGCGCGGAACACCCGTACACGATCGGCGCATACGACAACGTGGCCCTGGTGCTGCGCGAGACGGGCGAGCACCGCGCCGCCCGCGACCTCTCCGAGCGCAACCTCAGGGCCTTCACCCGGGTCCTCGGCCACGTCCACCCCTGGACGCTGGGGAGTGCCATGAACACCGCCTCGGCCCGGGCGGCCGACGGCGATCTGCCGGGTGCGGCCGAGCTCGGCCGCTCCGCGCTGGTGCGGGCGGTCACCTCGGTCGGCCAGACACACGTCCTCTCGGTCAACCTCCAGGCGGGCCTGGCCCAGGACCTGCGGGCACTCGGCCGCCGGGCCCAGGCCGCCGAGCTGCTCCGGGACGCGGTGACGACCCTGGCCATCGCCCTCGGCGAGAAACACCGCCAGACCGCGTACATGAGGAGCGGGGCGCGGCCGTACTGGGACTTCGAGCCGATGCCGGTGTGAGGCGACTGTGAGCAAAGCCACGTACGGCTGGATTTGACACTTCTCTGACGTTCTTCCGACGTTCCCCCGTCCTGGATCTGACAACTCCCGTACATGGACGCAGGGTTCCGTTGGTCCCCGGACACAGTCGTACACAATCCTGAACCGGTGCGCCTTGAAGGCGTAACGGACCCCGAAGATCCTCTTTACGGCGGCACAGTCATGCCCAACAAGGGGGGAAGCTCATGACACAGGGCGATATCGCGAACTCCACTCGCGTCCTGCGCGATGTATCGACGCGGGACGGGTGGCTGCGCCCTGCGACCAGCCGACTTCCCTCACTCACCGGATTACGTTTTCCGGCCGCACTCCTCGTCTTCCTCAACCACACCGGTCTGCCATTTCCCGGTATGCGGCTGATGAAGGACAACGGCGACGCGATGGACTGGTTCAGCGTCACCCGGAACGCCGGCGCGCTCGGTGTCACCTTCTTCTTCGTCCTCAGCGGTTTCGTACTGAGCTGGTCCGCGCGCGAGAACGACACCCACCGCGCTTTCTGGCGGCGCCGATTCGCCAAGATCTACCCGAATTACGTGATCAGCTGGGGCCTGGCGATGATTCTCTTCGCCTCGGCCTACACCCCGACGCGCACCGCGATCCTCAACCTGCTGATGCTGCATACCTGGGTACCCACCTGGGACGTCTTCTCCAGCGTCAACACGCCCAGCTGGTCGCTCGGCTGCGAGGCCCTCTTCTATGCCTGCTTCCCGTTCCTGGACGCGCTCTTCCGCCGGGTCCGGCCGGAGCGGCTGAAGTACTGGATCTCCGCGCTCGTCGCCGGTGTGATCGCGACACCGCTGATCACCTATGCCGTCTTCCCCGACAAGCCGTATTTCCCGGGGGGCGCGGAGACCGGCGCCCACGCGACCGTGACGCAGTACTGGTTCGCCTATTACTTCCCGCCGGTACGGGTGCTCGACTTCGCCCTCGGCATGCTGGTGGCGCACGCGGTCATGAACGGCCGCTGGCGGAACATCGGCCTCCTGTGGTCGGGACTCCTGCTCGGCGGGAGCTATGTGCTCTGCTCCCATGTGCCGTTCCTGTATTCGCAGCGCGCCGTGACCATCATTCCGATCGTCTTCCTCATCGCGGCCGCCGCGACCGCCGATGCGGAGAGCAGGTTCACCATTTTCCGCAATCGAACTATGGTCTGGCTGGGCGAAATCTCCTTCGCCTTCTACCTGTTGCACTACATCGTTCTCGCCTACGGGCGTAAGTGGCTCGGCCACGACTTCTATTCGACGGGCGAGACGGTGGGTCTGCTCGTCGTCTTCTTCCTGATCAGTGTGATGGGTTCGTGGTTGCTTTACGTCCTCGTGGAGCGGCCCATCACCCGCGGCTGGTCGAAGCCACGGCGCCCCCGGGCCGTGCTCGGCTGACCGCCCGACCCACCTGAATTCGAGTGCAGTTCAAGATTCGACTGTGAGGATCCCCCCATGAAGACCATCGCTCTCATCACAGGCGCAAACAAGGGAATCGGATTCGAGATCGCCCGCCAGCTCGGTGAGCTGGGTATCACCGCGATCGTCGGCGCGCGCGACGAGGAGCTGGGCAAGGCCGCCGCCGACAAACTCGGCCAGCCCTTCGTGCGGATCGACGTCACCGACCCGGTCAGCATCAAGAAGGCCGCCACCTATATCGACCTCGCTTACGGCAAGCTCGACATCCTGGTCAACAACGCCGGCATCACGGTCTCGCACGAGGACGGCCGGCCCAGCACCACCTCGCTGGAGACCATGCGCTCGCTCTACGAGACCAATGTGTTCGGCGTGGTCGCGGTGACCAACGCGTTCCTGCCGCTGCTGCGCAAGTCGCCGGCGGGCCGGATCGTCAACCAGTCCAGCGAGATGGGCTCGCTCACCAACGTGCTGAACCAGGACCACCCGATCTGGCATGTGAACAACCTGCCGTACAACTCCTCCAAGACCGCGCTCAACATGGTCACGGTGTCCTACGCCAAGGAGCTGTGGGACACCCCGATCAAGGTCAACGCGGTCGACCCGGGCTGGTGCCGCACCGACATCACCGGGGGCGAAGGCTACAAGTCGGCCGAGCAGGGAGCTGCGATCGCCGTGAAGCTCGCCACCCTGGACGCGGACGGCCCCACCGCCACGTTCGTGCAGGACCAGGGCACACTGCCCTGGTAGCGATACTTTCTTATCCTCAACGCCCGTTCTGCTGAAGGAAGATGAAGGAAGCCATGTCCACTCCCCGGATGAACAACCCGGCGCAGGTGCTGCCCGACTCCATGAAGGCCATCCTCGGCCTGATCAAGTCGATCCGTAAGGCCGGTGTCGAGGACGCCACCCTCGAACTGATCCACCTGCGCGTCAGCCAGATCAACGGCTGCGGCCCGTGCCTGGACGCGTCGGCCAAGGCCGCGCAGAAGGCGGGCGTCTCCGAGGAGCGCATCTTCTCGGTGGGCGCCTGGCGCGAGACGCCGTTCTACAGCGACGCCGAGCGCGCGGCGCTGGCGCTCGCCGAGCACGTCACCCGGCTCGCGGACCGCGAGGACGCCGTGCCGGACGCCGTGTGGAACGAGGCCGCCGAGCACTACGACGAGCAGCAGCTGGCCGCCCTGGTCCTCCAGATCGGCGTGGTCAACCTGTTCAACCGCCTCAACGCCTCCACCAAGCAGCAGGCGGGCCAGGCCTGGTAGCCGCGCCGCATACCGCCGGGGACCCGGGTCCCCGGCGGTATGCGACATCTGGCCGGCCGGTGGGACCGGCGAACGAGCCCGCCAGCGGCTGACGTTGTCACATTTGCCGGGGTCGGTTCGTCATGGGATTGACGGAACGCGAACCAAAAGGATGTGACCGATGGACGAGCGCGAGTGGCTGGCGCAGCGGTTCGAGGAGAACCGGAGTCATCTGCGGGCGGTGGCCTATCGGATGCTCGGCTCCGTGAGCGAGGCGGACGACGCCGTCCAGGAGGCCTGGATCCGGCTGAGCCGGTCCCACAGCGACGACATCGAGAACCTGGTGGGCTGGCTGACGTCCATCGTCGGCCGGGTCTGCCTCGACATGCTGCGCTCGCGCCGGGCCCGGCGCGAGGACCCGCTGGACGCCCAGGTCACCGAACCCGCCCTCAGCCCGGACGACGCCGGCGACCCCGAACACCAGGCGCTCCTCGCCGACTCGGTGGGCTTGGCGCTGCTCGTGGTCCTGGAGACGCTGGAGCCCGCCGAACGGCTCGCGTTCGTCCTGCACGACATGTTCGCCGTCCCCTTCGACGAGATCGCCCCCATCGTCGACCGGACCCCGACCGCGGCCCGCCAGCTCGCCAGCCGGGCCCGCCGCCGCGTCCAGGGCGCCGAGCCGGTGCCGGACCCCGATCTCACCCGGCAGCGCCTGGTCGTCGACGCCTTCCTGGCCGCGGCCCGGGGTGGCGACTTCGAGGCGCTGGTCGCGGTCCTCGACCCCGACGTGGTGGCGCGCACCGATGTGAACGCCGAGGGGCCGGGCAGGCTGTCGGTGATCCGCGGCGCGGCGGCCGTCGCCAAGCAGGCCCTCACCTTCGCCCAGTTCACCAAGGCGGCCCAGCCGGCGCTGGTCAACGGGGCACCGGGCGTCGTGGCGAACAGCGGCGGCCAGCAGTTCCGTGTGATGGCCTTCAAGTTCTCGGACGCCGTGATCGTCGAGATCGATGTGATCGCCGACCCCGCGCGGCTGCGCGACATCGATCTGGCGGTGTTCCAGGACTGAGCCGCTCCGCTGGAGCTCGTCGGCGTATAGGCAGGCAGGAGGGCCCGGGACCGCGACCGCGGTGCCGGGCCCTCCTGTGTGAGGCCGCATCGCCGCAGGTCAGATGCCGTTCTAAAACTATTTTTCGTCCAGCGGTCACATTCGCCGTGCGGGATCCGTCATATCTGTGACGGACGAGTCCGGGCCGGTGAGCCGAGGGGGGCAGCGCCGGTGGAGCGTCCGTCGCCCTCGTTCGGGGGCGCCCGCTCGACAAGCCCCCGATGGAGAGCAGCCTTTGACACGTTCGTCCCGCGTCCGGAACAGAACTCTCGGGCGGCGTTCCGTACCGACCGCGGTTGTGTCCGGCAGCCACCCGGCATCGCCGGGGGCGCTCTCACCTACTCGATTCTGCATAGTTTAGGAGTCTCGTAATGGCTGCCGCCGACTCACTCGCGCGGTCGGGACCCGGGGCTGGTTTCAAGCCCGGTGCGATCCTGGCGTTTGTGTGCCTGGGCCAGTTCATGGTCTTCATCGACGTGTCGATCGTGAACCTCGCCCTGCCGTCCATCCAGGACGGCCTCGACATGTCCGATGTCAGTCTGAACTACATCGTCACCGCCTACTCGACCGTGCTCGGCGGCTTCCTGCTGCTCGGCGGACGGCTCGCCGACACCTTCGGTCGACGCAAGTTCCTGATGGGCGGCTTCCTGGTCTTCGCCCTCGCCTCGCTCACCTCGGGTCTGGCGCAGAACGCCGCCATGCTGATCACCTCCCGCGGCTTCCAGGGCCTCGGCGCCTCGATGATCGCCCCCGCGGCGCTCTCGATCCTGACCAACACCTTCCCCGAGGGCCCGGAGCGCAACAAGGCCCTCGGTGTCTGGGGTTCGCTCGCCGGTATCGCCTCCATCCTCGGTGTGATCCTCGGCGGTGTCCTCGCCGACGGCCCCGGCTGGGAGTGGATCTTCTGGATCAACGTGCCGATCGGCATCGTGCTGGCCGTGCTCGCGCCGAAGATCGTCCCCGAGTCGAAGTCCGACGCCCCGCGCCAGCGCTTCGACTTCGCCGGCGCCGGGACCCTCACCGCCGGTCTGCTGCTCCTCATCTTCACGCTCGGTGAGGCCATCAACGTCGGCTGGGGCACCGCGCGTACGATCGGCAGCCTCATCGGTGTCGCCGCCCTGCTGATCGCCTTCATCGTCATCGAGACCAAGGTCGAGGCGCCGATGATGCCGCTGCGCATCTTCCGCCTCAAGACGATGCGCGTCGCCAACATCTCCGCGATCCTCGTCTTCGGTACGTTCGGCGCGCTGTTCTTCTTCGCCAGCCTCTTCATGCAGCAGGCGTTCGGCTACTCCCCGATGAAGGCCGGCTTCGCCTATGTGCCGCTCGCCGTCTCGGTGGCCTTCGGCGCCGGTGCCGCCTCCGGCATCATCTCCAAGGTGGCGGCCCGCCCGGTGCTCGCGGTCGGTCTGACCCTCACCACCAGCGGTCTGCTGCTCCTGTGGCGCGCCCCGGCCGACGGCTCGTACGTGGTCGACCTGCTCCCCGCGTTCATCCTGCTCGGCCTCGGCTGCGGCATGGTCTTCGTGACCCTGCAGATCGCCGCGTTCATCGGTATCTCGGACGAGGAGGCGGGCGTCGGCGCCGGTCTCATCAACACCAGCCAGGAGGCCGGTGGCGCCCTCGGCCTCGCCGTGATCGCGACCATCGCGTACAACGGCCTGGAGGACAAGCTCGCCAAGACCGGTGGCAACCCCGCCAAGATCCACGACATCCAGGCGACGGCCAACCACCACGCCTTCCTCGCCGCCGCGATCCTCTGCTTCGGCGCTCTGCTGGTCGCCCTGTTCTTCATGCCGAAGGGCGCGCAGTCGATGAGCTCGGCGCACGCGCACGGCGGCGGCGACGCGGAGGCCGCGGGCACGCCCGAGGCCGCCGGCGTCGAGAAGTGACCTCTGTGAACCGCCCGCTCGCCGCATAGGGCTGGGCAGGCCGTGGCGCTCCTCCGACACCTGGCGGAGGAGCGCCACCGGCCGTTGGACGGGGTCCGGGCCGTCGTGGCCGCGGGCCCCTGGGAACGCCTGGAAGGACGTATCCGCATGTCACTGCCCCGAGGGCGGACGAGTGCTCCGGAGGTCTCCGCCTCGGTGGAGGCGTTCCTCACCGAGCCGCTCGTCGCCACGCTGACCACCCTGCGGCCCGACGGCTCGCCCCATGTGGCGCCCGTACGGTTCACCTGGGACGCGGCGTCGGGGCTCGCCCGGGTCATGACGGTCGCCACCTCGCGCAAGGCGCGCAACGTGCTGGCGAACCCGGGCGGCCGGGCCGTCCTGTGCCAGGTGGAGGGCTTCGCCTGGGTCACCCTGGAAGGCACCGCCACGGTGTCGGACGACCCGGCCCGGGTGGCCGAGGGCGTGCGGCGCTATGCCAAGCGCTATGGGTCGGCGCCGCCGAATCCGCCGGGCCGGGTGGTTCTGGAGATCGCGGTCGACCGGGTGATGAACCTCAATACGTAATTCACCCCCAGTACCACCGCAGGACTTAATCGGCGCGGCACCACCGGATGCATGGACATTCGGCGGTGCCGCGCTTTCTGTATTCCCGCACCCGACTCCCGTACCGGATCGATGACTTGAGTCGTACTCAGGCGCCCGCTGCCACGATCGGTCATATCGGCTGATCCACGTCATCCATCTGCACGAGGAGTGCGAATATGACCCAGGGCGCAATTGTTGTCGGGGCGGGTCCGGTCGGACTCATGCTCGCCGGTGAACTCCGCCTTGCCGGTGTGGAGGTCGCCCTCTACGACAAGCTTCCGGCTCCCAGCGGAGAATCGCGCGGTCTCGGATTCACCGGCCGTACGGCCGAAGTCCTCGACCAGCGCGGCCTGTTGTCGAAGCTCGGTGAGTTCCGCTGGGGCAAGCAGGGCCACTTCGGCGGCGTCCGCATCAACTTCGACGAGCTCGACGAGAGCCACTACGGCATCATGGGCCTGGCCCAGTCCCGCACCGAGGAGACCCTCGGCCAGTGGGTCGAGGAGCTCGGCGTCACCGTGCGCCGCGGATACGAGGTCACCGGCTACCGCGAGACCGAGGACGGCGTCGTCGTCGAGTACGAGGGCCCCGACGGCCGCGGTGAGGAGGAGGCCCAGTACCTCGTCGGCACCGACGGGGGCCGCTCCACCATCCGCCGCCTCGCCGGCATCGACTTCCCGGGCGAGCCCGCCACCCGCGGTATGTACCTGGCCGACGTGGTCGGCGCCGGACTGCGGATGCGCCCCATCGGCGAGCGCATCGAGGGCGGCGGCATGGTCCTCTCGGTCACCCTGGAGCCGGGCATCGACCGCATCGTCATCCACGAGCCGGGGGTGCGCCCGCACCACGGCGAGGGCGAGCTGACGTTCTCCGAGGTCGCGGACGCCTGGGAGCGCATGACCGGTGAGGACATCCACGGCGCGAGCGCCCGCTGGATGTGCGCGCTGACCAACTACACCGGCCAGGCCACCGACTACCGCAAGGGCCGGGTCTTCCTCGCCGGCGACTCCGCCCACGACCACGCCCCGCTCGGCGCGCAGGGCGTCAGCGTCGGCCTCCAGGACGCCGTCAACCTCGGCTGGAAGCTGGCCGCCGCCATCAAGGGGCAGGCCCCCGACGGGCTGCTCGACACCTACCACTCCGAACGGCACCCGATCGGTGAGCAGCTGCTGCGCAACACGCTCGCCCAGTCGCTGATCTACCTCAGCGGCGAGGAGATGGAGCCGCTGCGCGCCGTACTGCGCGAGCTCGTGCAGATCCCGGACGCCGCCCGCCACCTCGCGGGCCTGGTCAGCGGTCTCGACGTACGGTACGACGTCGACACCGACGGGAGCGGCCACCCGCTGCTCGGACTGCGCCTGGCCCCGGGCCGCGAGGTCACGCTCGCCGACGGCGGGCAGAAGCGGGTCGCCGAGCTGCTGCACTCCGCGCGCGGTGTCCTGATCACCACCGGCGACTCGCGCGAGGCGGTCGAGCTCGCCGAGGGCTGGGCGGACCGCGTCGACGTGGTCACCGGCAGCTGGGTCCCCTCGGACACCGCCGCCGGCCAGGACCCGGAGGCCGTGCTCGTACGCCCCGACGGTCACGTCGTGTGGGTCTCGCCCGACGGCGGCAAGCTCCGTGACGCGCTTGAGCGGTGGTTCGGCGCGGCTCAAGTGGCCGGTTAGAAGCTGCATCCGCAGTACCAGCCGCCACCCTGCCCAGGGGCCTGTCCGGCGCCTACCCGCCGGACAGGCCCCGGCCGTACCCCCACCCAGCCACATCCGAAAGGGAATCCACCATGACCGTCCTCGTCACCGGCAGCAGCGGCAAAGTCGGCTCGCACCTCGTGCGGCTCCTGCACGCCAGGGGCGTCGCCGTACGCGCCGGCTCGCGCAGCCCCGAGAAGCTGACCCTGCCCGAGGGCGTCGAGTCCGTGAAGCTGGCGCTCGACGCGCCCGCCGACTTCCCGGCCGCGCTCGCCGGGGTGACCTCGGTCTTCCTGTACTGCGAGGCCTCGGCCGTCGGTGAGTTCGTCGAGCGGGCCGAGGAGGCCGGCGTCGAGCACGTCGTCGTCATGTCCGCCGACGCGGTGCTGCGCCCCGACGCCGCCGTCAACCCGATCGCCGCGCCCCACCTCGCGGTGGAGCAGGCGCTCGCCGCCTCCTCGATCACCTCGACCCCGCTGAACTGCGGCGCCCTCGCCAGCAACGCCATGCCGTGGGCCTGGCAGCTCAAGGCGCGCGGCACGGTGGGCCTGCCGTACCCGAACAGCTACGCCGACCCGGTCAACGAGCGCGATGTCGCCGAGGCCGCGCTCGCGGTGCTCACCGACCCGTCCCTGCGCGGCCGTTCGTACCACCTCACCGGCCCCGAGGCGCTCACCTTCGCCCAGCACATCGCGGCCATCGAGGCCGCCGCAGGCCGGTCCATCCCGGTCACCGAGGTCCCCCCGGCCGTGTGGCGGGCGAACAAGCCCGACTTCATGCCGGGCGACATCGCGGACGCGCTGCTCGACCTCTGGGCGGCCAGCTCCTCCCCGGTCCCGCTCACCGGCGACGTCGAGAAGCTGACCGGCCACCCCGCCCGGCCCTTCTCCGAGTGGGCCCAGGAGTACGCGGGCCCGTTCCGCGGCTGACGCCCGACCCGACTCCGCCTCCCCCCCCACAGGCGCTGGCAAGTCCCCCCCATGCAGGCACACGTACGACAGGTAGGACGAAGCATGTCGCTGGACCGCAGAAAGATGATCAGCCTGGGCGCCGGGTCCGCCGCCCTCGCGATGGCCGGCGGTGCCGTGGCGGCCGAGCCCGCCTCGGCCACGCCGCACCACGGCGTCCCGGACGACGCGGCGCTCGCCCGGTCCCTGCCCGGCGGCTTCCGCAGCCACCACGCGCACGTCAACGGTGTGCGGCTGCACTATGTGGCCGGCGGGTCGGGCGCGCCGCTGGTCCTGCTGCCGGGCTGGCCGCAGACCTGGTGGTCGTACCGCAAGGTCATGCCGGTGCTCGCCCGCCGCTTCCGGGTGATCGCGGTCGATCTGCGCGGCCAGGGCTCCTCGGAGAAGCCCCAGGGCGGCTACGACAAGAAGACCATGGCCCGGGACGTCCGCGAGCTGGTGCGCGCCCTCGGCTACGACCGGGTCAACATCGCGGGCCACGACATCGGGTCGAAGGTGGCGTTCAGTTTCGCCGCCAACCACGGTGACGCCACCCGCAAGGTGGCGATGCTGGACGCCCTGCACCCCGACGAGAGCTTCTACGAACTCCCGCTGATCCCGCGCCCCGGCGCCGGCTTCAACCTCTGGTGGTACGCCTTCAACCAGGTGCAGGGGCTCCCGGAGGAGCTGATCCGCGGCCGCTCCCGGCACCTCATCGACTGGTTCTTCGCCAACTCCCTCACCGACCAGTCCCTGGTCGGTGACTTCGACCGGAACGTGTACGCGCGGGCCTACGACACCCCCGACGGCATCCGGGCGGCCAACGGCTGGTACCGGGCTTTCGCCCAGGACATCGCCGACATCAAGACGTATCCCAAGATCACCGCGCCCCTGCTCGGCCTCTCCTCCGAGGTCAGCTACGCCCAGTTCCGGCAGACCCTGCCGACGCTGGCGACGGACGTACGCGTGGTGAAGCTCGACAAGACCGTGCACTACCTCCAGGAAGAGGCCCCGGACCGCGTCGCCCGGGCATTCACGGAGTTCTTCGCCTGACCCATGACCTGACATACGAGGAGCACGCACATGGCACAGGGAGCGATCATTGTCGGGGCCGGACCGGTCGGGCTGATGCTCGCCGGTGAACTCAAGCTCGGCGGCGTGGAGGTGGCCGTCTACGACCGGCTGCCCGCGCCGAGCGGCGAGTCCCGCGGCGTCGGCTTCACCCGCCGCGCCGCCGAGGTCTTCGACCAGCGCGGGCTGCTCGCCCGGTTCGGAGACGTCGAATGGGCCCAGGGCCACTTCGGCGGGGTGCGCATCGACTTCTCCAAGCTGGAGGACAACCACTTCAGCGTCCGGGGCGTCCCCCAGTTCCGTACCGAGGAGATCCTGGAGGCCTGGCTCGCCGAGCTCGGCGTGAAGGTCCACCGCAACCACGAGGTGACCGGCTTCCGGGAGAGCGGGGACGGCGTCGTCGTCGCCTTCGAGGGTCCCGAGGGCCCGGGCGAGCAGGAGGCCCAGTACCTCATCGGCTGTGACGGTGCCCGGTCGGTCGTCCGCAAGACCGCGGGGATCGACTTCCCCGGCTGGGACGCCACCCGGGGCATGTACATGGCCGACCTGGTCGGCGCCGGGGTGCGCCAGCGGCCCATCGGGGAGCAGGTGCCCGGCGGCATGGTGATGGCGTTCAACCTGGAGAACGGCGTCGACCGGATCGTCATCCACGACGAGAAGCTGCGCCCCCACGAGGACAAGAGCCAGCTCACCTTCGAGGTCGTCGCCGACGCCTGGCAGCGGATGACGGGGGAGTCCCTCCACCACGCCGAGGTCCGCTGGATCAGCGCCTTCACCGACACCACCCGCCAGGCCTCCGAGTACCGCAAGGGCCGCGTCTTCCTCGTCGGGGACGCCACCCACATCCATATGCCGGCCGGTGCGCAGGGCATGAGCGTCGGTGTCCAGGACGCGGTGAACCTGGGCTGGAAGCTGGCCGCGGCCATCAACGGCTGGGCGCCCGACGGCCTGCTCGACACCTTCCAGTCCGAGCGGCACCCGGTCGGCGAGAAGCTGATGCGCAACACCCGTGCGCAGACCCGCCTCTATCTGACCGGCGACGAGATGGAGCCGCTGCGCGCGGTGATGCGCGAGCTCGTCGAGTCCCCGGACGTGGCCCGCCATCTGGCCGGCCAGGTCAGCGGTCTGGACGTGCGGTACGACATGGGCGCGACCGGCCACCCCCTGCTGGGCTTCCGCCTCTCGCCGGACCGCGAGCTGACGCTCGCCGACGGCGCCCGGACCCGGGTCGCGGAGCTGCTGCACTCCGCGCGCGGTGTCCTGATCACCACCGGAGACTCGCACGAGGCGGCCGAGCTCGCCGAGGGCTGGGCGGACCGCGTCGATGTGGTCACCGGCAGCTGGGTCCCGGCGGACAACCCGGCGGACGACGACCCCGAGGCCGTACTGCTGCGCCCCGACGGACATGTGGCCTGGGCCTCGCCCGACGGCGGCAAGCTCCGCGACGCGCTGGAGCGCTGGTTCGGCACGGCCGGCTGACCCGGGCCGGGCCGCCGGACCCCGAGCCCGGCGGCCCGTACGCGCTGTTCCTCGCGCCCCGTCCCGTACGCCCCGTCCCACGCGACGCACGAGCCGCGCTCAAGCCGGGCGCAGTGTAATCGCCCCCGGCGCCGGCCACCCCCGCCGGCCACGCCCTTCCTCTCCCCCCACGAGAGGACAACTCCGCATGTCCTAGGAAGGTTTGTCATGACGCACGGCGCGACCAGGACGTTGCGTGAGGTGCCGACGAGGGACGGCCTGCTCAGTCCCGGGCTCTCGCGGCTGCCCTCGCTGACCGGACTGCGGTTCCCCGCCGCACTCCTGGTCTTCTTCAGCCATGTCGGACTGCCGATCCCCCTGCTGCGCCTGCTCAAGGACGACCAGGCGGCGAACGACCTCGCCAAGGTCACGGAGAACGCCGGCTCCCTGGGTGTCGCCTTCTTCTTCGTGCTCAGCGGCTTCGTACTGACCTGGTCCGCCCGGGAGAAGGACACCGCCCTGGCCTTCTGGCGCCGCCGGTTCGCCAAGATCTACCCCAATTACGCGATCACCTGGGGTCTGGCGATGCTGCTGTTCGCCTCGTCGTTCACCCCGACGCGGGTCGCGCTGGCCAACCTGTTCATGGTCCAGGTGTGGGTGCCGGACTTCCAGTACCTGTTCAGTGTGAACCCGCCGAGCTGGTCGCTGGGCTGTGAGTTCGTCTTCTACGCCTCCTTCCCGCTGCTGCACCGGCTGTTCCTGCGCATCCCGGCCCAGCGGCTGAAGTACTGGATCGGCGGCCTCGTCGCGGCGATCGTCCTCACCCCGCTGTTCACCTACAACGTGCTGCCCGACGCGGGCGCGGTGTCGCTCACGGGGGCACCCGCGGACGCCTCGGTGAAGCAGTACTGGTTCTCCTACTTCCTGCCGCCGGTCCGGCTCCTCGACTTCGCGCTCGGCATGCTGGTCGCGCACGCGGTGATGAGGGGGCGCTGGCGCAACATCGGCATCGTCTGTTCGAGCCTGCTGCTCGCCGGCGGATACTGGCTCTCCTCGCACGTGGACCTGCTGTACTCGCAGCGCTCCACCACGATCATCCCGATCATCCTGCTCATAGCGGCCGCCGCCATGGCGGACGTCGAGGGCAGGTTCACGGTCTTCCGCAACCGCGCGATGGTGTGGCTCGGCGAAATATCGTTCGCCTTCTACCTCCTGCACTTCATCGTGCTCGCCTACGGCCGCAAACTCCTCGGCCACGACCTCTACTCGACCCCCGCGGCGATCGGTCTCATCGCGGCGATGCTCGCCGTCAGCGTGCTCGCCTCCTGGGCGCTGTACGCACTGGTGGAGCGGCCGATCACCCGGCGCTGGTCCCGCTCCCGAAAGGCCCGGGCGGCCGCTGCCGTGGCCTGAACGCAATCGTCCGGTTTGTGGTCGCGCAGATCGCACGAATAGGCCTGAATCGAGCCACCCACCCGCGGCCGGTAGGCCTCCCCCCACGGTCGGTACGCCCTCAACGGGCGTGCCGGCCGCCTCTGTTGGCGCCCATGTGGCCGAAAGGCGAGCGTGACCCGAGTTGATCTCAAGGGCCCTCCTTCACAGTAGCTACCGAACCCCCCGACCGGCTGAACAGAATCAGAAGGAGCCAGCCATGCACGAGCCGCGTATGGAAAACCCGGCCGCTTTCAACCCCGAGGCCGCCCGGCTGATCCAGGAGCTCTACTTCGCCTCCCGCAAGGGCGGCGTCCCCGAGCTCATCCTGGGCCTGGTGCACCTGCGGGCCAGCCAGATCAACGGCGACAGCTTCTGTGTCTCCGGGGACGCCCAGCGCGCCCGGGAGGCGGGCCAGAGCGACGAGAAGCTCTTCGCCGTGGCGGCCTGGCGCGACGCGCCGTTCTTCACCGAGGCCGAGCGTGCCGCGCTGGCGCTCGCCGAGGCGGCCACCCGTATGGCCGACAAGTCCGACCCAGTCCCGGACGAGGTCTGGAGCGAGGCGAACAAGCACTTCAACGCCGAGCAGATCTCGTCCCTCGTCCTCACCATCGGCGTGACGAACCTGTTCAGCCGCCTCAACGTCACCACCAAGCAGCTGGCGGGCAGCCGGGAGTGGGACAGGTAAGGGCCGGACGGCCCCACACGGGCGGACGGCCCGGTCACCCCGCACACGGGTGCCCGGGCCGTCCGCGGCAGCAGCAGGCGGGACCGGTCGGCCCGCAGAACGAACAGACCGAACCGACAGTCCAGTTGACAGACCAGAGACGACTCCCATGTCCCAGGAGGGTGTGCCATGACTCACGGCAACACGATCGGCGGCGGGCCGCCGGCCGCCGCCGCGCGCGAAGTGCCGCACCGCGAAGGCCTGCTGCGCCCCGAGATCACGCGGCTGCCCTCGCTGACCGGGCTGCGGTTCCCCGCCGCGCTCCTGGTCTTCCTCAACCACACCGGTCTGCCGTTCCCGGGGCTGCGGCTGCTCAAGGACAACGGGACGACCAAGGACTGGTTCGAGCTCACCAAGAACGCGGGCTCCCTCGGCGTCACGTTCTTCTTCGTCCTCAGCGGGTTCGTGCTGACCTGGTCGGCGCGCGCCAAGGACACCTCACCCGCGTTCTGGCGCCGCCGGTTCGTGAAGATCTACCCGAACTACGTGATCACCTGGGTGCTGGCGCTGGTGCTGTTCGCCTCCGCCTACACCCCGACCCGCACCGCCGTGGCCAACCTCTTCATGGTCCAGGTGTGGGTGCCGAAGTTCGACGTCTTCTCCAGCGTCAACACGCCGAGTTGGTCGCTCGGCTGCGAGGCGGTCTTCTACGCCTGCTTCCCGCTGCTGCACAACCTGTTCCTGCGCATCCCGCTCGCGCGCCTGAAGTACTGGATCGGCGGCCTGACCGCCCTGGTGATAGCCACCCCGGCCATCACCTACGCCATCTTCCCCGACAAGCCGTACTTCCCCGGCGGTGAGCAGCTGGGCGCGCACGCCACCGTCACGCAGTACTGGTTCGCCTACTTCCTGCCGCCGGTGCGCATGGTGGACTTCGCGCTCGGCATGCTGGTGGCGATCGCGGTGATGAAGGGGCGCTGGTGGAACATCGGCATGATCTGGTCGACCGTGCTGCTCGTCGGCGGCTATGTGCTCGCCTCGCACGTGCCGTTCCTCTACTCGCAGCGCTCGACGACGATCATCCCGATCGTCTGCCTGATCGCGGCCGCCGCGACCGCGGACGTGAAGGGCGGGTTCAGCCTCTTCCGCAACCGCACGATGGTCTGGCTGGGCGAGATATCGTTCGCCTTCTACCTGATCCACTTCATCGTGCTCACCTACGGCCGCAAGTGGCTCGGCCACGACTTCTACTCGACCGCCCAGACGACCGGCCTGCTGGCCGCGATGTTCGCCATCAGTGTGCTGGCGGCCTGGGCGCTGTACGCACTGGTCGAGCGGCCGATCACCCGCGGCTGGTCCAAGCCCAGGCGCACCGGGGCCTCGGCGGGCAGCGCGGGTCCGCTCGCCGAGGTCAAGTGACCGGCGGGAAGGTCAGTCGATCCCCCGGATGATGTTCAGCTCGACGTCGTCCTCCTCCGCTCCGGCGAGCCGGAGCGGAGGAGCGGCGGCGACGAGGTCACCCGGCCGAAGCTCGTGATCTTCCCGGTCTTCCCTCTTCTCGTACATCTGCTCCCCCTTCGCATGGATACGAGCACGGGCTTTTCGAGCATGGCCGTGCGATGGCGGCACGGCGAGCCGCCGGGTTGCACATGGCTCGGATCAGGCCGCGTACAGATCGAAGGTGGAGGTGCGGCGGGGGCCCGCGACGACGTCGAGCTGGGGGTCGACGGCGAGGATCGCCTGGTGCAGCCGCTGGAGCTGCGGCGAGGGCTCCACACCGAGGTCCTCGATGAGCCGGCCGCGCAGCCTGCGGTACACATCGAGCGCGGTGGCCTGCCGTCCGGAGCGGTAGAGCGCCACCATGGCCTGCGAGTGCAGCCCCTCGTGCTGCGGGTTGCGGGCGATCAGATCGGTGAGCTCGGCGGTGAGTTCGGCGTGCCGGCCGAGGCGTAAGTCGGCGTCGATCCGGCGCTCCTTGATCACCAGACGGCTCTCCTCCAGGCGCATCACCTCGATGTCGAGGATCGGCCCCACCCGCACGTCGACCAGCGCGGGCCCCTCCCACAGGTCGAGCGCACGCCGGAAGCAGTCCGCCGCCCGCTCGTTGTGGCCCTCGTCGAACGCCAACTGGCCCTCCGCCGCCAGCTGTTCGTACGCGTGGACGTCGACCGCCTCGGACGGGATCTGGAGCAGATAGCCGCCGTACCGGGTGGCCAGAACGTCCTTGGCCGAAACTTGTGCATCGGGGCCCATGGCCCCGGCGAGCCGGCGACGCAGCTGGAGGATGTACGTCTGCAGGGTGGTCAGCGCGCTCTGCGGCAGCTCGGTGCCCCAGATCTCCTCCATCAGCGTCGGTACGGGGATGACGCGCCCCGGGTACAGGGCGAGCAGCGCGAGGATCTGACGGGGCTTGCCCGCCGTGGGGACGACGGAGACTCTGTTCACTTCGGCACTCAAAGGGCCCAGGACCTGAATTTTCACGGCTTCCTCTCGGATAAAAGGCGGGGGTGCGCCGGGACATCGTTGTCTCCCCCCGGGGCCGGGCCGCCGGGGGCGTACGTACGCGTACGGGTCAGCTCGCGCGGGCGACGAGCTGCTCGGTGACGGGAGCGTCGTCGGACACCGGCGAGCCGGGCCGGGCCGCGAGGATGGCCATCTGGAGCCGGCCGAGCTCGGCCGAGGGCTCCAGACCTGCCTGTGCGACGAGGGTCGCGCGCAGCCGCTGGTAGACGCCGAGCGCCTCGCTGCGCCGCCCGGAGCGGTGCAGCGCCAGCATGAACTGGCCGTGCAGCGCCTCGTGCATGGGATACCGGCTGACCAGGACGGTCAGCTCGGAGAGCAGTTCGCGGTGGCGGCCGAGGCGCAGATCGGCCTCGATGCGCCCGTCGAGCGCGGCGAGCCGGGCCTCTTCCAGCCGCTCGGCCTCGGGGCGCAGCCGGCTGCCCTGGTGGACGCCGGTGAGCGCGGGCCCGGTCCACAGGGCGAGCGCCTCACGGAGCAGCCGGGCGGCCCCGGTGTGGTCGCCGGCGTCCATGGCCCGGTGGCCGGCCGTGGCGCGCCGCTCGAACTCGCGGAAGTCCACGGTCCCTTCGGCGTCCTCGGTGCCGTCGCCCTCGGTCTCCAGGCGGTAGCCGCCGGGCAGGGTGACGAGGACGTCCTTGGCGGTGCGCCGCTCGCCGTCCCGGCGGGCCAGCGCCTCGCCGATGAGCTCGCGGAGCTGCATCACATACGTCTGCACGGTGGTGCGGGCACTGCGCGGAGGGGCGTCGTCCCAGAGTTCCTCTGCCAGCGTCGCCAGCGGCACCACCTGACCGGAGTGCAGCGCGAGGAGGGTCAGCACCTGCCGCGGCTTCGGGGCAGTGGGCGCGATCGATAACCCGTTCTTCCGCACCGACAGTGCACCCAGCACTTCGATGTCCATGTTTCTCCCCAGAGTCGGGAAATACGGGGGGTAAGGGTATTCGTGTCGGAAGTGTCCGCTCGGCTGGCAGGCCCTCGGCGGCAACCCGCTTTGATCATGCGCTCGGACCCACCCGCCGCGGCAACCCCGCCTGTGGCTGATTTGACGTACCTGTCAAAGTCCTGACCGCGTTGTCAAAATCCTGTAGCAGTTGCGAATTCTGCTCGGATTGAAGCCGCTCGACTCTGGGTAAAGAACGGCCGGATGTGGCGGATTTATCGGGCCGTGCGCCCCTGTCCCCGCCCGGATCCCGCTCCCGCGTCGACCCCGCTCCCGTGGTGCTCCGGGATCCGGATCTTACGCCGCCCTTAGGTAAGCGCCCAGTACACGGACACCACACCCGCTCGGATGTGGTGTGGGTCACACCTGACTCCCGTCACATTCACGGGCCACGTTTCGTCATAGGTGTGACGGAGGAAGCCGACCGGTGTGGATGTTCTGGCAGGGCCGGTCGGCGTCCGGCGTCGTAGTTCCCGCGTGTTTGTGTGTGAAGTGTTCGGCGTTTACGTGAGATCTTTTGAGGAGAGCAAATCATGACTGCTCGGGCGAAGCACCCTGCTTTTGTCGTTCCCGGTGCCATTGACGCTTTGGTGGCCCTCGGAAAGGCCAGCAAGGAAGTTCCCGGCGTCGATGTGAAGCTGCTTGAGCTGCTGCATCTGCGCGCGAGCCAGATCAACGGCGACGGCGCCAACGCGGACCGTCACCCGCGTCTGGCGAAGGCCGCGGGCGAGACCTCGGACGAGCGTCTGTTCGCCGTGGCCGCCTGGCGCAACACCCCGTACTTCACGGACGCCGAGCGCGCCGCCCTGGCGCTCGCCGAGGCCGTGACCCGCCTCTCGGACCGCGAGGACGCGGTCTCGGACGAGGTGTGGAACGACGCGGCCAAGCACTTCAACGAGCAGCAGCTCGCGGCGATCGTCCTCTCGGTCGCCACCGCGAACCTGTGGAACCGTCTGCACGTGGCCATCGGCCAGGTTGCCGACCCCAACAGCTGATCACCCCCGTACAGCTGCTGGTGCCGGCCGACACCCCCGACGGCCGGCAGGTCGGGCGGACGGCTCGACGGCGGGCGGCCCGGTCACCGCAAGGACGTTGCGG
>NZ_JBHWUR010000030.1:0-71284 GCF_042737755.1 Streptomyces sp. NPDC059994 | reverse complement strand
GCCCGGCCGCGGTCCGGGCGGCGGGCGGCTGCGCCGGCGGCGCGGGAACGGCTGGTTCGTACCCGGGCGGCGGCGGGGCCGGCGGCGCAGGGGAGTCGGCGGGCTCCCACCACCCGGACGTGCGGCCGGAACCGGGCGGCGCCGTGGTGCCGCGCGGCTGCCAGGGCGCCCGGGGCGGGATCCCGCCGGGGGCGGGCGGCCGCACCGCACCCGGCATGTCCTCGGGTTCGAGCGGCACGTCCATGGGATCACCCCGTACGTCCATGGCGTCGGCCCGTGCGTCGACGGGCCCGGCCGTGCCCTCAGGATCGATTCGGTCCTGCGGCTCCGACTGCTCCGGCACGCGCGGCGCGCGGCGCGGAGGGCGCGGCCCGGACCTGGGGTCCGGCACGGGCGGACTCACCGCCTCCGCAACGGACTCGAAGCGGTCGTCGAGGGTGTCGCCCGCCGCTGCGGGCGAGTTGTCCGGGGCGGGCTCGTCGTACAGGCGAGTCCACCAGTCGTCGTCCGAGGTGCGCCTCTCCCCCTGCTGACTCATGCCCTTATTGTCCACCGCAAGGGCCGTACGAAAACGGTGGAACGGGTAAAAGTGGTCAGCGCACAAAACCGCACCCCGCACGCGGCCGCGAGCGGACGTGTCTGCGCCGCGCGGGGAAGAGCCGCTCGTCCGCGCGGTGGGCGGCGAGGGCGGCGACGGCGCCCTCCGGGTGGACGTACAGGTCATCGCACGGGCGGCGGGTCTGCACCAGCGCGGCGGTGCCGTCCTCGCGGGGCAGCGCGGTGGCGGCGACCGCCTTCCCGGTGGCGTCCCGGCCGGCCAGGACGCGGTCGCCGGTGACCAGGGTGACGGTGACCTGCCGCCCCTGCTGCCGGGCGGCGGCCTCGCCGCCGGTGATCGGTCTCTACGCGGTCGCGGCGGCAGGTGGTGCGGCCACGGACGGCGAGAGGGCGGTGACGGCGAGGGCGGCGGCGGTCGCCACCCCCAGAGCCGTGCGCGATATCGGGCGCATCGCTCTCCCCAGGTGAATCCGGAACAGAATACTCCGCACACAAAGCGCACAAATGCCTTGTTGCCGACGGCTGTTGGTACCGCGGTTGCGCCACCTTGGCAGAGCGACGGAAGGTGCGGGGATGATGTGGTGAGGCGGGTTTGCGCCGTGGCCGTTTCCCGCCACGCGTGGACAGCGGGCGCGAGAGGGGCGGACGAGGGTGCTCGGAGCGATAGGCCTGGACGAGACGCAGGAGTTGGCGTACCGGACGCTGGTGGCACTGGGCGCGGCCGAGGTCGCGGACCTGGCGCACCGGCTCGCGCTGCCCGAGCCCGACACGGAACGGGCGCTGCGGCGCCTGGAGCGCCAGGGCCTGGCCGCCCGGTCCTCGGCCCGGACCGGGCGGTGGGTGGCGGCCCCGCCCGGCGTCGCGCTCGGCGCCCTGCTCACCCAGCAGCGCCACGAGCTGGAGCAGGCGGAGCTGGCTGCCGCGCTGCTCGCCGAGGAGTACCGGGCGGAGGCCGCCGAGCCCGCCGTGCACGACCTGGTGGAGGTGGTGACCGGCGCGTCCGCCGTCGCCCACCGCTTCCACCAGCTCCAGCTCGGCGCGGCCGAGGAGGTGTGCGCGCTGGTCACCGGCAGTCCGATCGCCGTGACCGGCATGGACAACGGGTCCGAGGAGCGGGCCGCGACCCGGGACGTCGCCTATCGGGTGGTCATCGAGCGCGAGGTGCTCGCCCTGCCCGCCGGGATCGTCGAGCTCACGGCGGCGCTCGGCCGCGACGAGCAGGTCCGCACGGTCGAGCGGGTGCCCACAAAACTGGTGGTGGCCGACCGCAGCCTGGCGATGGTGCCGCTGACCGGCCGGGACGCGGAGCCCGCCGCCCTGGTGGTGCACGCCAGCGGCCTCCTGGAGTCCCTGATGGGCCTCTTCGAGGCGGTGTGGCGGGACGCGCTGCCGCTGCGGCTCGCGGGCACGGCGGTACGGGAGGAGTCGTCCGGCCCCGACGCCACGGACCTGGAGGTCCTGTCGCTGCTGCTGGCCGGGATGACCGACGCGAGCGTGGCCAAACAGCTCGACCTGGGGCTGCGGACCGTACAGCGCCGGGTGAAGGGGCTGATGGAGCTGACCGGCGTCACCACCCGGCTCCAGCTGGGGTGGCACGCGTACGAGCGCGGCTGGGTGGCCCGGTAGAGGGCGGACGGCAGGAGTGGAATCCGGCCCGGGGGCCGGGCCCGGACCTGCGGAAACGCTCCGTTTGGCGCACGCTGGGCAGGTGGGCGTGTGGCAGCTCTTGGTGATGGGTCTGGTGATGCTCCTCGGGCTGCTCGGTGTGCTGGTCCCCGGGGTGCCCGGGCAGGCGATCGTCTGGGCCGCCGTGGCGTGGTGGGCCCTCAGCGACGCCACCGGCACGGCCTGGGCGGTCCTGGCCGGGGCCACGGGCCTGCTCCTGCTCGCCCAGGCCGTCAAGCTGGTGCTGCCGCCCCGGCGCCTGAAGGCGGCCGGCGCGCCCCGGCGCTCCCTGCTGACCGGCGGCGTCGCGGCGATCGCCGGCTTCTTCCTGCTCCCGGTGGCCGGCGGGATCGTGGGCTTCCTGGGCGGGCTGTACGGGGCGGAGCGGATGCGGCTCGGCAGCCACGGGGCGGGCTGGTCGTCGGCCCGCACGGTGCTGCGGTCCGGCGGGTACTCGGTCCTGGTGGAGCTGTTCGCGTGTCTGCTGGCGGTGGGCTTGTGGGCGGGCGTGGTGATCTGGGCCTGAGCCGGCGGGCCCGGGCCGGTGGGGACGTAGGTCGCGCGACCCGGGCGCACTGGTCCCCGGAGCCGATGACCTTCGGCGGGTACGCGTGTGAGGCTGGGGCCATGAACGAATTCAGCGCGGCCGAGCGCGCGTACCTGAGGTCCCAGCGGCTGGGACGGCTGGCGACCGTCGACCCCAAGGGCCAGCCGCAGGCGAACCCGGTCGGGTTCTTCCCGCAGGACGACGGGACGATCCTGATCGGCGGCTACGCGCTCGGCACCACGAAGAAGTGGCGCAACCTGCTGGCGAATCCGCGGCTCGCGCTGGTCGTGGACGACGTGGTGAGCGTACGGCCCTGGCGGGTGCGCGGCGTGGAGATCCGGGGCGAGGCCGAACTGCTCACCGGGCCGCACGAGTTGGGGCCGCACTTCAGCGAGGAGCTGATCCGGATCCACCCGGGAAAGATCCACAGCTGGGGGCTGGACGAGGAGTAACGGCGGCCGGGGCCTGTCCCGGTGGAGGGTTTGCGCCCGGCTCCGGGTCGGAGCCGTCGTGGGCCGCCTCGGCGAGGCGGCGCAGCAGCGGGCCGAGCGCGACGACAGCTCCGGCCTCCTCGGCGCCGAGCGCGCCGAGGCGCCAGGCCGGCACCTCGGCCTCGGCGCGGGCGGCGTCCACCAGGGCGCGGGCGCCGCGTTCGGTGAGGACGATCCGGGCGGCCCGGCCGTCCGTGGGGTCGCTCTCGCGCAGCACGAGCCCGGTCGCCTCCAGGCCCGCGACGGCCGAAGTGGCGGTGGGCTGGGAGCACGGCACCCGGGCCGCGAGCTCGCCGACACGGGCGGGCCCGCTCTCGGCGAGCAGCGAGAGCACCACTGTCCGGGTGGGCTGGATCCCGTCGGCCGGGGCGGCCCGGCGCAGACCGCGCGGCAGCCGGTGGAGCGAGATCACCGGTTGCAGCGCCGCACCGTCGTCGATGATCATCGCCCATCCGCCGCCCCCCGCACCGAATCCAGGTCAGGCGAGTGGAATCCCCGGCGCGTCCATGTCGAACCGGACGGCGAGGCCGAGGGCGTGCTCAAGACCGCCGCGGGAGGCCGCGTGGTCTGCGGGGCCGCCCCGCGCACGGCCGCCACCGAGGCGGCTTGGGAACGTCGCCTTCCGGCCGACGGGTCAGGGGCTGACCGCGAGCACCAGATATCCGGCGAAGAGCGCCAGGTGGACGCCGCCCTGCATCGGGGTCGCGCGGCCCGGGACGACGGTGAGGATGCCCACGCCGACGGTGAGCGCGAGCAGCACCATGTCGCTCGCGCCGAGCCCGAGGACCAGCGGCCCCGACAGCCAGACGGACGCCAGCGCGACCGCCGGGATGGTCAGTCCGATGCTCGCCATCGCGGAGCCGAGCGCCAGGTTGAGGCTCGTCTGCACCCGGTCGCGGGCGGCGGCCCTGGAGGCGGCGATGGTCTCGGGCAGCAGCACGAGCAGGGCGATGATCACGCCGACGACGGAGGCGGGCAGCCCGGCGGCGGCCACCCCGCGCTCGATGGTCGGTGAGACGCCCTTGGCGAGGCCGACCACCGCGACCAGGGCCACCCCGAGCAGCCCGACGCTGACCAGCGCGGTGCGGGCGGACGGCGGATCGGCGTGCTCCTCCGCGAGCACCTCGCCCTGCTGGGTGACGGGCAGGAAGTAGTCGCGGTGGCGCACGGTCTGGGTGGCGACGAACAGCCCGTACAGCGCCACCGAGGCGAGGGCCGCGAAGACGAGCTGCGCGGTGGAGAACTCCCGGCCCGGCTTGCTGGTGGTGAAGGTCGGCAGCACCAGGCTGAGCCCGGCGAGCGTGATGACCGTGGCGAACGCGGCGCCGGTTCCCTCGGGGTTGAAGACGGCCAGTCTGCGGCGCAGCGCCCCGATGAGGAGGCAGACACCGACGATCCCGTTGCAGGTGATCATCACGGCGGCGAAGACGGTGTCGCGGGCGAGCGTGGCGCTCTTGTCGCCGCCGTCCGACATCAGCGTGACGATCAGCGCGACCTCGATGATCGTCACCGCGACCGCGAGCACGAGCGAGCCGAACGGCTCGCCCACCCGGTGCGCCACGACCTCGGCGTGGTGCACCGCCGCCAGCACCGCGCCGGCCAGGAAGCAGGCCACCAGCGCGACCAGAGCCGAGGGCAGCGACCGCCCCCAGGTGAGCGCGAGCAGCACCATGGCGAGCGCCGGCACGAACGCCGACCACCGGTCCAGGGGGACGCGGGCGAGACGGATCATGTGCCGACGTTCCCAGACGGCGGCGGGGTGCGCCCGTCGGCCGGCGCCGTCCGCGGGCTACGCGGCGGCGCCGTGCGCGGCGGCCGCGCTCAGGTGCCGGTGGGCGTACGAGCGCCAGGGCCGCCAGAGTTCGCCGCCGCTGTCGCCGGAGCTGTCCGCGGGACGCGGCTCGGCGTCGAACCCCACGTCCGGTTCGCCGAGCGCCCGCACGCGGATCAGCGCCACGGTGTGGGCGTCGAGGCCGGGCAGGGTGCGCAGGACCCGTACGGCCTCCTCCCGGTCCGCGCCCGCGTCGAGGCGCAGCCTGCCGTCGGCGAGCGCGGCGGCGAGCCGCGCCAGGGCCGGATCCGGGTGCGCGGCGAGCGTGCCGGGCTCCGGGAAGAGGTGGGTGAGCGCGCCGCACGGCACGTCGAGCCGCTTCCCGTACTCCTCGGTCAGCTCCCCCGCGACGGCCCGCCCCACCAGCGCCCGTACCGCGTACTCGTCGGGGTCGGCGGCCCCCGGCGAGCGCACCCCGGGCCGGGCCTCGACCAGGGGGGCGAGCCGGGGGTCGGCCGCGAGCCGCTCGTCCACCGCGTAGGGATCGGCGTCCAGGTCGAAGAGGCGGCGCAGCCGCTGGACGGCGGTGGTGAGGTCGCGCAGGTCGGTGAGGTGGATACGGGCCTCCAGCCAGCCGCCCCGGCGCGGGCGCGCCTCGTCGACGGCCACGATGCCCGTGCCGTACGGCAGGCGCAGCGTGCGGCGGTAGATGCGCGCACCCGGCTCGCCGGTCATCTCCTCGACCCCGGCGACGGCCTCCTCGGCGAGCAGGTCGAAGACCGTGCGCGCCGCGTACGGGCCCCGGTGCGCGAGCCGCAGCGGGATCCCGGCCGCGAAGGCGGCCGAGCCCCGGCCGGTCTTCGTCCCGGACTCCTCGCGCAGGGCGCTGGGCGTACGGGCGTAGATCTGCCGGATGGTGTCGTTGAACTGCCGCACGCTGGCGAACCCGGCCGCGAAGGCGATGTCGGTGACCGGCAGCCCGGTGGTCTGGAGCAGCACCCGGGCCGTGTGGGCGCGCTGGGCACGGGCGAGGGCGACCGGGCCCGCGCCGAGCTCGGCGGTGAGCTGGCGCTGGACCTGCCGGGTGCTGTAGCCGAGGCGCACCGCGAGACCGGGGACGCCCTCGCGGTCCACCACGCCGTCGCCGATCAGCCGGACGGCGCGGCCCACCACGTCGGCGCGCACGTTCCACTCCGCCGAGCCGGGCACCGCGTCGGGGCGGCAGCGGCGGCAGGCGCGGAAACCGTGGCCCTGGGCGGCCGCCGCCGTCGGGAAGAAGCGGACGTTCTTGCGCTTGGGCGTCACGGCCGGGCAGCTGGGGCGGCAGTAGATGCCGGTGGTCGACACGGCGAAGAAGAACTCGCCGTCGAAGCGGGCGTCGCGGCTGCTGACGGCTTCGTACCGGGTCTCGTCGGTCTCTCTGTCGGGGGCCCCCCCTCCCGGGGGCGGGCGGCGGGGCTTTTGGACTCGGGGTTTGGGCACAGGGCGAGGGGGCCCCCGTCCCCCAACCCCGAGGGCTGTCAGCGGGTGCCGCTCCGCTTGGCCGCGTAGTTCGCCCGGCCTTCGGCCGACTTGATGCGCCAGTCGCGGCGGATCTCGTTGCGCAGGCGCGCGTCGGTCTTGGCGACGATCCGCCGGTTCTCGCGGATCAGCTTGCGGTAGCTCTCCAGGCGGCGCTCGGCCAGCGAGCCGTCCTCGATCGCCGCGATCACCGCGCACCCCGGCTCCGCCTCGTGGGCGCAGTCGTGGAAGCGGCACTGCCCGGACAGTTCCTCGATCTCCGCGAAGACCTGCCCGACACCGCTCTCGGCGTCCCACAGACCGACCCCGCGCAGCCCCGGAGTGTCGATGAGGACGCCGCCGCCGGGCAGGACGAGCAGGTTGCGGGTCGTGGTGGTGTGCCGGCCCTTGCCGTCGACGTCCCGGATGGCCTGCACCTCCATCATGTCCGCGCCGAGCAGCGCGTTGGCCAGCGTCGACTTGCCGGCGCCGGACTGGCCGAGCAGCACGCTGGTGCCGCCCGACACGATCGCCCGCAGCACCTCGACGCCATCGCCGGTCGCCGAGCTGACGGACAGGACCTGGACGCCGGGCGCGGCGGTCTCCACGTCCTGGACGAGGTAGGACAGCCCGACCGGGTCGGGCACCAGGTCGGCCTTGGTGAGGACGACGAGCGGCTGTGCGCCCGACTCCCACGCCAGGGCCAGGAACCGCTCGATCCGCCCGAGGTCCAGCTCGACGGCGAGCGAGACCGCGATGATCGCGTGGTCCACGTTGGCCGCGAGGATCTGCCCCTCGGACCGGTTGGAGGAGGTGTTGCGTACGAAGGCGGTGCGGCGCGGCAGATACGCGCGGACGAACCGGGGGTCGCCGGCGGGTTCGACGGCGGCCCAGTCACCGGTGCAGACGACCCGCATCGGGTCGTGCGGGGTGACGAAGGCGGTGTCGGCGCGCAGCAGACCGCCGGGGGTGACGATGTCGCACTGGCCCCGGTCGACGCGGACGACCCGGCCGGGCAGCAGGCCCTGGTCGGCGTAGGGCGCGAAGTCGGCGGCCCAGGCGTCGTCCCAGCCGTAGGGAGACAGGGCGTGCGAGGTGGAGGACTGGTGCGAGGACGACTGCCGCGAAGCAGAAGAGGAAGACAAGGGGTGACCCTTCACAAGGGCGGCCCCGGCGGTGCGTTGGGTTCAGCCGGTGGCCACGGGAGTGGAATTGATGCACTTCTGGATGAGGGCAGCGCCCATCGCAATGACAGCCATCACTCACACCTCCCGGATCGGTCTCACGGCTGGAGTACGCCGGCCAACGGCCGCCGTACGGAACGCAGTCACCATACGCCGCGCTCCGAGCCCGGCCAACTGATTTATCCGCACCCCCTCACCAGTGACGCGCGGCGGCCAGCAGGTGGTCGCGTACGCGGGGGACTTGGGGGTTGTCGGGGGTGCCGGGGCGCTGGACGAGGTACGCGGTGTTGATCGGCGGGTCCTCGGGTTCGAGGAGGGCGACCAGGCGGCCCGCGTCGAGGTCGGCGCGGCACAGGTAGCGGGGCAGCACGGTGAAGCCCGCGCCCGCCGTCACGGCGGCCAGGACCCCGCGCAGGTCGGGGACGGTGAGCGCGGCCTCACCGGTGAGGCGGCGGCCGAAGACGTGGCGCCAGTAGCGGCGGGCGATCGGCAGGTCCTCGGCGTACGTCACCAGCGGCACGCCGGCCAGCGCGGCCGGGCCGTCCGCCGCGACGTGCCCGGAGCCTATCCGCCGCGCCCACTGCGGCGCGGCGACGAGCACGAACTCCTCGTCGCCCAGCGGTACGGCCGTCAGGGTGCGGCCGCGCGGCCGCACGGTCGAGACCACCAGGTCGTGGCGGCCCGCGCGCAGACCGTCGAGCAGCTCGTCGGAGAGGCCGGTGACGACGTGCAGCCGCACCCCGTCCGCGACCAGCGGCGCGAGCGCGGGCAGCGCGGTGACACAGAGGAACTCGGCCGGTCCGGCCAGGTGTACGGGCTGCGCGGGCGCGCCGTCGCCGGGGCCCCGGTCGGCGACGACGGCGAGCGCGTCGAGCGGGGCGGCGACCCGTGCGGCGAGGTCGTCGGCGTACGGCGTCGGCGCCACCCCGCGCGGCAGCCGCTCGAACAGCTCCCGCCCGAGCTGCCGTTCCAGGGAGCGGATCTGGGTGGTGACGGTCGGCTGGGAAAGGCTCAGCAGCCGGGCGGCGGCGGTGAAGCTGCCGGTGCGGTGGACGGCGAGGAAGGTGCGCAGATGGGTGAGGTCGAGGGGAGCGTGGGGGCGGACGGGGCGGCCCGGCGGGGCCGCCGCAGCCGCCGGGCCGTCCTGCGGGCGCCGCACCGGCCGGGCCGCGCCATGCGTTTTTCTATCGGTCACCCGTCAAGTATCGAGCCGCCTTATGGATCGGGCGGGCCCGTGCAGATAGCCCGGCTCAGCGGGGGGCGGACTCGGGAGCGGGCGCCAGGAAGACGTACCAGACCGTCCCCGTCCGGGGCGTGACCACCTTGTGGCCGGGCCACGAGCGGGCGTACGCGGGCGGGCTCGACGCCTCCTGGACCAGGGCCAGCGGGGTGCGCCGCGCCGCCGCCACGATGCCCGGCACCGTCTGGGTGCGGTTCGCGCGGTCGCTGGCCTGCGAGGAGCAGCCGCCGTAGAAGGCCTGCGGCTGGGACTCGTCGCCGACGATGGTGCAGGGCGGGCGGATGCCGTACTCCGCGAGCCGGGCCACCAGCCACTGGTCGTCGGAGCGCAGCGCCTGCTGGCGTGCCGTGCGCCGGTCCATGATCCCGTACTGGCCCCAGAGCTGGAGCCCCAGGCACACCGCGACGGCGGCCACCACCACCGGCCGCCACCGCCCCTTCGCCGCCTCCACCGCCCCGGCCGCGCACTCCGCGACGACCAGCGCGAGCAGCGCGTACGCGGGGATCAGGAAGCGCGGCGCCGCATAGCCGATGCCGAAGAGGTAGGGCACGCCGAGCACCGCCGCGCACCACACCGCGAGCAGCGCCGTACGCGCCCGCCTCGCCCGGGCCGCGCACAGCACGCCGAGGGCGGTCAACAGGGGAAGGGCCAGCCACCACACCGCGCTCAGATGCGGGTTGGGCCAGCCGGAGGTGCAGGGGCGGCACAGCAGCGGGCCGTTGAGGGTCATCAGGTTCATGCCGAGCGCGTTGTGCAGGCTCAGCCCGCCCTGCGCCTCGCCCGCGCCGTGCACCCGCTCCATCAGTCCGCCGAAGCGCAGATACGCCTCGATCACCCAGGGCAGCACCCCGACGGCCAGTCCGCCGAGGACCGCGGCGGCGAGGCGCGTCCGCCGCCAGGCCCGTACCGCGAGGACCGCCGCGAGCAGGGCCACCGCCAGATAGCCGCCGTCGTACGGCCGCACCAGCGCCGTGAACGCCACGCTCAGCCCCACCGCGAGCAGCGGGCCGCGCCGCCCGTCGCGGTCCCCGGCGGCGCGCAGGAACCAACCCGCCCCGGCGAGCGCCCCGTACGCCACGTACAGGTTGGGCATGACCTCGCCCGCGTAGAACTGCACCACCCACAGCCCGGCGAAGAGCACGGCGGCGAGCAGCACGACCCTGCGGCCCACCAGGGTCAGCCAGGGCCGGAAGGCGAGCGTGAGCCCGGCCGCCGCGAGCAGCAGCATCCAGGCGCGCAGCACCGGCACCGAGCCCGTCAGCTGGGCGGCGGGCGCGGCGAGCCAGCTGATGCCACGGGCCCGGGGCTCGCTGAAGAAGGCGTCGGGGACGCGGGGGTCGACCTGGCTGACATACACGGTCTCGTCCCAGCCGAGCGGCAGCCGCCAGGCGCCGGTGGCCAGCTGGACGGCGCCGCAGGCGAGCGCGAGGACGGCCCCGACCAGCGCCAACCGGACGGTGTCCCGGCGCAGGGGGCGCACGGCCTCTCGGCTCGGCACGGACCGGGTCGCTTGATCGGCGGCAGACATGCGCACACGTTACGCGGCCGGGCGGGGCCCGGCAGGGAGGGGGCGCCAACGGGTGGAGTGTGGAGCAGGGGAACGCGCGTGTCGTACGCGGACAACGGCCTCTCAGGCCCGACGGCACGCGTACATGTCCGTTTCTTACAAGACCCGCGGCCCGGCCCCGCCTACGTTGAGGCCATGAACGCACGATTCGACTCCATCGGCCTTGTCGTCTCCGACATGGCCGCCTCGCTCGCCTTCTACCGCCGTCTGGGCCTGGACATCCCGGCCGAGGCCGACACCGAGCCGCACGTGGAGCACACGCTCCCGGGCGGCACCCGGATCCTGTGGGACACCGAGGAGGTGCTGCGCTCCTTCGACCCGGACTGGACCCGCCCGCAGGGCGGCGGCCGCGCCGACCTGGTCTTCGCCTGCGACGGGCCGGACGAGGTGGACCGGATGTACGAGGAGCTGGTGGCGGCCGGGTACGCCGGTCACCTCAAGCCCTTCGACGCCTTCTGGGGGCAGCGTTACGCGATGCTCCACGACCCGGACGGGGTGGGCGTCTCGCTCTTCGCCGCCTCCGCGTAGGCGGTGAGCGTGGTCCCGGCCAGGTCGCGCATCTCGCGGGCGAGGTGGGCCTGGTCGGTGCACCCGGCGGCGAGCGCCGCCCGCGCGTACGGCACGCCCGCGAGGACGAGACCGAGCGCCCGCTGGAGGCGCAGGACGCGCGCGAGGGTCTTGGGGCCGTAGCCGAAGGCGTCCAGGGAGCGGCGGTGCAGCTGGCGGGCGCCGAGCCCGACCGCCTCGGCCGTCGCGGCGACCGGGGCGCCCGCCGCGAGCCGCTCGGCCACCGCCCGCATCAGCGGGTCCGGCTCCCCGGCCCTGTCCAGCGCCACGGCCTCCAGGGCGGCGGCCGGGTCCGGCGCCTGTGCAATCCGCTCGGCGAGGCGGCGCACCATGCCTCCCGGCCAGAGCGCGGCGAGGTCCACACGCCGGTCGCGCAGCTCGTGCGCCGGTACGCCGAGGGCCGCCGGGCCCGCGCCCGGCGCGAACCGCACGCCCGCGAACCGGACCCCGGCGGCCACGCCCGGTACGTACGCGTGGGTGTCGGGACCGGCGACAAACAGTCTCCCGTCGCGCCACAGCAGGTCCATGCAGCCGTCCGGCAGGACGGGGCGGACGGCGCCCGGCCCCACCGTGCGCGCCCAGACCACCGCGCCGGCCAGCCGCGAGGCACGCTCTCGGTACATGTCTTCGAGGCTAACCCGGACAGCGGCGGGGCCGCTCCGCCACAATGGTCGCCCGGTCCGGCACGGCTGCGAGGGGGCGGCGATGGGTGCGCTGATGGAGTTCCAGACGGACGACGGTGCGCAGGTCGTGGTGGAGGTCGAACGGCACGCCTCCGGCGCCAAGTTGGTACGCCGGGGCGACAACTCCGTCTCCGAGGCGGCCCGTACGTTCGACAGCGCGCTTGAGGGCATCCGGGCGGCCGCCGAGTCCGCGCTGCACGTCTTCCGGGACGGCCGGCTCAAGCCGGACGCGGTGGAGCTGGAGTTCGGCGTGAAGCTGACCGCCGAGGCGGGCGCGGTGATCGCGAAGACGGCGGTCGAGGGCCACCTCCTGGTGAAGCTGTCCTGGTCGCCGGGGCCCGGCGGGACTCCCGCCGCACCCATCACCGCCCCGGACCCCGGAGCCACGGCAGCTCAGTGATGGCATCACCCTCCTGGCACGCGTACATCGAGTGCGCCGGCGCGGTCGGCGCCGGCTTCCTGTTCACCGACCGCCATGTGCTGACCTGCGCCCATGTGGTGTGGCAGGAGGAGCGCGCCGAAGTCCGCTTTCCGGGGCTCCCGGGGCGCGAGCCGGTCCCGGCGCGCGTGGTGGCGCGCGGCGGCTGGGCGGGCGGCGCCCGGGACCCCGGCGACTGGGCCGTGCTCGAACTGACCGGCCCCGTACCGGTCCGCCCCGCCCGCTTCGCCCGCCCCGACGCGCCGTACGCGTACCCGGCCCCCAGGCTCCTCGCGCACGGCTTCCCCGAGGACTACGAGGAGGGGGTCATCAGCGAACTGCGCGCCGGAGCAGCCGAGTTGACCAGCAACGAGTGGACCCAGCTGGAGGACTGGAAGGGGTACGGGACGCCGGTCAGCGGCGGGTTCAGCGGGGCGGGCGTGCATCTGGCCGAGGGCGGCGAGGTGGTCGGCATGGTCTCCTCGATGGACCCGGTACGGATGGTCTCGGCGCAGGTCCTCGCCCGGTCCTGGCCGCCGCTCGCCGAGCACGTGCCGACCCCCGGCCACCAGGCCGGGGGAAGCGCGCCCTGGCCGCGCTCCTGGCGCGGGTGCCCGAGGGCGCGGCCGACCCGGACGGGCTGTTCCGGCAGGCGGTGGGGCCGCTGGGCCTGGCGCCCCCGGACGGCGGCTTCGCGAACCTGTGGGAGGCGGTGTGGCACCTGCTGGCGGAGTCGGTGCCGAGGGCGGGCGCGCTGCCGCTCGCCGAGTTCGCGGTGCGGCTCGCGGCGGCGGCCGACGAGGGCCCGGCGCCGGATCCCGGGCTCGGGCACGGGCTGCGCGAGTGGGCCCGGGCCTACCGGGCCCGCTTCGACGACCCGGGCGGCGGGCCCGGCCGGGCCCCCGACCTCGGCTGGTCGCCGGTCCTGGTGGAGATCAACCGCAGCGGCGGGGGCAGGAACGCGCTGCTGGTCGAGGTGTACGCGTACCGGGACGGCAGCCGCAGGCTCGTCGACGCGGCCACGGTCACCGGCGAGAGACAGCTGCGCGAGTGGGTCCTGGACCGGGTCGACGCCGCGTTCGGGGACCTCGACGACCGGGGGCGGGCACTGGTCGCGTTCGCGCTGCCGCGCAACTGGCTGCACAAGCCGGTCGACCAGTGGGTGCGGCGCAAGGGCATCGAGCCGCCGCTCGGCTGTGTGTCACCGGTCGTCGTCATGGACCGGCTGCGCCGCAGGAACCCGAGGCTCCAGTGGACGCTGCGCCAGATGTGGGAGACCCTCGACGGCCGCCGGAGCTCTCCCGTGCACCGTATCGAGTGCGGAAGGGCGCCCCGCCCGGACAAGCTCTCCGTACAACTCCAGGACGTGTACGGCCCGGTGGGCTTCGCCCGGCCGCCGGACCCGGCGCGATCGGCCACCGAGCCGCACGGGGCCGCACTCAACGCGCCCTCGCCGATCGTGCTCTGGCCGCACACCGGCTGCACCGGGGCCGCCTGCGACGGCGGGTGCCGGGGCAGCGGCTTCCTCGACGAGCTGGCCCACTGGCTGGCCGATCTCGCGCCCGGCGAACTCCCCGGCCACGTACTGAAGTTACGCAAGGAGGCGTTCATGTACGACGAGAGCGGGCCGCACTGGGCGGCCGGGCTCACCCTCGTCTGGGAGGACCCGCGCCGCTTCCCGGCCGTCGCCCCGCCCGACCGGTCCCCGCTGAGCTGAAGGATCTGGAGCAGCCCGTATGTCCCTGTGGCCCGTGTACACCGGCGGCGGCCAGCCGCACGACGGCATCACCCAGCTCCCCCCGCCGCCGCCCTGGCGCGCCTTCAACGGGAGGCCGCTGCTGCCGCCGCCGGCCGAGGACCCCGACGACGCGGCCTCCTCGCCGGACCGCACACACCGCGCGCAGACGTACGTCGTCACCGACCAGAGCGTCGAACTGGTCAACGCCGCCCTGTACTTGCGGCGCCCGCTGCTGGTCACGGGCCCGCCCGGCAGCGGCAAGTCGAGCCTCCCGTACGCGGTGGCGCGCGAGCTGATGCTGGGGCCGGTGCTGCGCTGGAACGTCACCAGCCGCAGCACGCTGGACGACGGGCTGTACCAGTACGATCCGCTGTCGCGGCTGTATGCGGCGCGGGAGGAACCGCGCCCCGGAGTGAAGGTGGTCGCCCGGGGGGAGCCTGTCCAGCGATACAGCGACATCGCGGATCATCTCCGGCTCGGCCCGCTCGGCACCGCGCTCCTCCCCCACCAGCGCCCCCGGGTCCTGCTGATCGACGAGATCGACAAGGGCGACCTGGACCTGCCGAACGACCTCCTCAACGTCCTGGAGGAGGGCCAGTTCGAGATTCCGGAGCTGGTACGGACGGCGCACCGCGAGCCCCGCGCCGACGTCATGGTGGCGGGCACGGACGAGCGGGTCACGCTGCACCGGGGCCGCATCCGCTGCCACGCCTTCCCGTTCGTCGTCCTCACCAGCAACGGAGAGCGCGAGTTCCCGCCCGCGTTCCTGCGCCGCTGTGTGACGCTGGAGCTCAAGCAGCCGGACCAGCGGCAGCTCAAGGCGATCGTGGAGGCGCACCTGGGCGCGCTGGACCAGGACGCGCTGGAGCTGGTCGACACGTTCCTGCACCGCGCGTCCGGCGGCGAGCTGGCCACCGACCAGCTCCTCAACGCGGTCTATCTGACCCGCACTTCGGGACTTCAGGGCCCGTCGCGCGAGCAGCTGGCTGAGCATCTGATGCCGTATCTGAGCCAGGCGCTGGAGACGGAGGGGCCGCGGCCCGATGAGTTCTGAGCCCGCTCGGGAGCCGCCTCTCGTGGAACGGCTGCGGCAGGTGCTCGCCGCAGCGGGCGGCCGTGCGCCGACCGGGCGGGAGCTCGTCGAAGCGCTGTGGCTGGCGGGGCACATGCGCCAGGAGCCGGAGGTCCGCAGCGGCGCGGACGCGCGGCTGCCGCTGCCCCCGCTCCCCGACGACGTACCGGAGCGGGAGGCCCGCGCCCCCGAGGAGCCCGCCGGGGCGGCCCCCGCCGAGCGGCCGGACGCGTCCGAGCGCGTACCCCTGCGCACCCCGCCGCCGGGCCGCCCCGCGCCCGCGCCGGAGCGCGGCGGCGAGCACGCGCCCCTTCTGGCTCCCGCGCCCGCGATGCTCGCGCATCCCCTGGCGCTCCAGCGTGCCGTACGCCCGCTGAAGCGGCGGGTGCCGTCGGCGTACGAGCGGGAGTTCGACGAGACGGCGACCGCCCACCGGGGCGCGCTGGCCGGCGCCCGCCCCGAGTGGTGGTTCCCGGTGCTGCGCCCTCGCCCGGAGCGCTGGCTGCATCTGCGGATCGTCTTCGACGCGGGCCCGACCATGGCGATGTGGCGGCCGCTGCTGCGCGATCTGCACCGGGCGCTGGCCCAGACCGGCGCGTTCCGCACGGTGGAGGTGCTGCCGCTGGCCGCCGACGGCGGGCTCCCGGCCCGCCCGGCCGCGACCAGCCGTACGGCCGTGCTCGTCCTCAGCGACTGCATGGGCCCGCAGTGGCGGAACGGCCCGGCCGGGCGCCGCTGGTACCGCACGCTGCGCGGCTGGGCCCGCACCCTGCCGGTCGCCGTGGTCCAGCCGCTGCCGGAACGGCTGTGGCAGTACACGGCGTTCGCGCCCGCCGCCGGGCTGCTGAGAGCGCCGGGCCCGGGCGCGGCCGGGACGTCCCTGGCGTTCCTCCCGTACGAGCGCGACGCGGCGGCGGAGGTACCGGGCGGCATCCCGGTGCCGGTCCTGGAGCCGTCGGCGCGCTGGCTGCGGAACTGGGCGGAGCTGGTGGGGGCGCGCGGCGGGACGCAGGTGCCGGGCGCGGCGGCGGTGCTGGCTCCCTGGCCGCCTTCCGGGGAGGCGGCGGCGACACCTCTCCCCGACCTGCCCGCCGACGAACTCGTCCTGCGGTTCCGGTCGGTGGCGTCCCCTGCCGCGTTCCGGCTGGCGGCGCATCTGGCGGTCGGGTGCGCGCACCTGCCGGTGATGCGGCTCGTGCACGCCGCCGTGGAGCCGCACCCGCAGCCGCAGCACCTGGCCGAGGTCGTCCTGAGCGGCATGCTCACGGCGGTGCCGGGCCCGCCCGGCGCGTACGACTTCCGGCCCGGGGTGCGCGAGGTCCTGCTCGGCACCCTGCCGCACACGGCCCACGTCCGCACGAGCGGCCTGCTGAGCCGGGTGAACGCCCGCATCGAGGCGCTGGCGGGCGCGGTCCCGGGCGAGTTCCGCGCGCTGGTGGCGGCACGGGGTGGACCGGTGGGGGCGGTGCCGGGGGATCCGTTCGCGCTGGTCAGCCGGGAGAGCGTGCGGTTGCTGCGCGGGCCGGAGGGGGTGGGGGCGGGGAGGGTGCTGGCGGGGCGGTATGAGCTGGTGGAGCGGATGGGGCTGCGTCCACCCGGCGAGGTGTGGCGGGCGGCCGAGCTGCCGTCGGGGCGGAAGGTGGCGGTGACCGTGTACCGCTTCCCGGCGGACCGGGGGCCCGCCCCCACGTCTTCCTTCCTCGCCGATGCCCGCCAGGTCGCCGCCATCCACCATCCGAACCTGCTCCTGAACTTCGACGCGTTCGCGGCCGAGGACGCGTGGTGCCTGGTGACCGAGCTGGTGGACGCGCCGACGCTGCGCGAGGCGATGGCTCGCCACCTGAACGGCCGGCCGGTGGACGACATCCTGCGTACCGCGCGGGAACTGGTCTCCGGGCTCGACGCCCTGCACGAGGAGGGCATCGTCCACGGCGACGTACGGGCCGAGAACGTTCTGCTGTCGGCCGAGCGGGGGGCGCTGCTGTGCGACCCGGGCGTCCGGCACGATCCGGGGCCGAAGCTGGAGGACGACCTGCTGGCGGTCGGAGAGCTGCTCTTCGAGATGGCCGTCGGCAAGCGGCTGACGAAAGCGGGCCTTGCCACGGCCCCGGCCGCTCTGCGCGAGGCCCGGGCCCCCTTGTCCCCTGCCCTCGCCTCGGCGATCGGCGGGCTCCTGGACGAGTGGCCCAGAACCCGGCGCCGTGCCGCCGCCGACCTGCTCGCCTCCCCCTCCACCACCCGCCGCGTCTACCGCCTCCTCGGCCCGCCCGAGGCGTGGGTGGACGGCATCCCGGCCCCCGAGTCCGACGGCCCCGAACTGCGCATGCTGTGCGCGCTGGTGCTCGCGCGCGGGGAGCGGGTCGCGGGCACGGAGCTGTGGGAGCCGGAGTGGCGGGACGACGTCCACGGCGTCGCGGGCCGCCTCAGGCGCATGGGCCACCCGGTCGAGGGCACGGCCGACGAGACGTACCGGCTGACCCTCAAGGGCGCCGACGTCGACCTCCTCAGCGTCGAACAGCTCTTCTTCCAGGCGGAGACGGCCGAGTCCTCCGGCGACCGTGCCCTGGCCCTGGAGCGGTACGAGACCGCGCTCGGGCTCTGGGCGGGCGAGCCGCTGGAGGGGATGCCCGGCTACTGGGCCGCGCGGCATCGGAGTGAGCTGGCGGAGCTGCTGCGGACGGTGACGGAGCGGCGGGACATCCTGCGGAGCGCGGTGCCGCACCCGATGGTGGTCGTCGAGGTCCTGCCGGACAGCGCTCTGCAACCGGTACCCGCCTTGCTGCTCGACGCCGTCGCGGCGGCGTTCGGCGTCGCACCGGAGGTATCGGAGCCCTACGGCACCGCCACTCGCCTTCTGATACGCCCCGACGCCACACCGCTCGCCGTACTGCGGCAGGTCGTCAAGGAGTTGCCCAAGGAACTGATCCAGGTCGTGCCGCGCGCCGAGCTCGAATCCGTACGGCTGCGCGTCCTGGTGCATCTGGACAGCGAGTACAGCCGGGCCAGATCCGTCATCGGCATTCCGCCGACTCCGGCGGACACCGCTCGCGCCGGCAGCGTCGACGTGTGTGTACCGGACGCACTCCACCAGATGCTCGATGCCCGCAACGCCGAGGAGTACGAGCGGTTCGAGGAGGCCGGACACATCGTCTGGTTCCGGCGGATCGCGGCACCACCGGAGGGCAACGCCGTTTTCCAGCTCCCTCTCCCCAGCGCCGTAGACGGGCTGGCTTTCACAGCCGAGGCGCATGTCGCCTGGTCAGGGGAGCTGGGCTCCTTGGTGGACGAGGTCCGGCACTGGCTGAGCAGTGAGCTCGGCCCCTTGGTGCGCGATCACGGACTCGCCCAGGTCGACCTCGCCCAGGTCCGGGTGGACGCCCGTCTGAACGAGCCGGTGCCGCTCGGAGAGGGAATGCGCTTCCTCGCCCGCGTAACCCTCCACCCCTCCCTCACCCCCCTCCGCACCCTCCTCACCCCGGTCCGCACCGTCCTCGTCGACCACGACGGCACCCTCTCCCGCCCCCACGCCCGCGAGGCGGTCCGCGCGCTCGCCGACTCCGGGCGGCGGGTCGTCGTCGTGACCGGTGGTACGGAGGAGGTGGTGCAGCGGGCCCTCGGGGACGTGGCCGTGGACATCCGGGCCAGGACCCGGATGGGCGAGGACGCCATCCTCCAGGCCGTCGGGACCGTCGCGAGCGCGCTCGTCGTCGGGCGCATGCCCGGTGCCGCCGCGGCCGCCGCCCGGCTCGGCGTCCCGTACGTCGGAATCGCCGACGGGGCGGGCTCCGCGGCGGACCTGAGGGCGGCCGGGGCGACGCTGGTGACCACGTCGCTCGGCGCGATCACCGACGCGCTGCGGAACGGCTAGGGCCTGTCCTTGCCATGCGGGTCCCGCGTCCCGTGCAGTCGGGACTTCACGTCGTCCGGCGGCAGGAAGCGCGACCACCGCTCCGGGTACTCCGACGGCATCCCGGGGTCGGCGGGGTCGGGGTCGTCCGGGTCGGGCTGGTAGGCGGCCCGGGCCTGGGCGGCGCGGGCCACGATCTCGGCGGCCTGGGCCGCCTTGACCCGCTCGTTGGCGGCGCGGGCGGCGGCCGTGGCGACCGACGGCCAGACCCGGTCGATCGCCGCGTTGACGGCCGCGCCGACCAGGACCGCGAAGGCCGAGACGCCGATCCAGAGCAGCACGGCGACGGGCGCGGCCAGCGAGCCGTAGATCGTGGGGCCCTCGACCGTGTTGGTGAGGTAGATCCGCAGCAGGAACGATCCGAGCACCCACATGGCGAGGGCGACCAGCGCGCCCGGCACGTCCTCGATCCACGGGGAGCGGACCGGCACCGAGACGTGGAAGAGGGTGGTCAGAAATGCCACCGAAAGGAGGATCATCACGGGCCAGTACAGAACGCTGATCAGATCCGTTCCCCATGGGATCAGCTCGACCACCCGGTCCGGGCCGACCACCGCGAGCGGCAGCACCACCGCGCCGATCAGCAGGGCCACGATGTAGAGCAGCAGCGAGAGCATCCGGGTGCGCACGATGCCCCGGTGGCCGTCGAGCCCGTACATCACGGTGATGGTGTCGATGAAGACGTTGACGGCCCGGGAGCCCGACCAGAGCGCGAAGGCGAAGCCGATGGAGACGATTTCCGGCCGTTTCCCCTTGGTGACGTCCGCCAGGAGCGGCTCGGCGAAATCGTGGACGCCCCGGTCGGAGAGGACCGACTGGGCGGCGGTGAGGATGTTCTTGTTGATGCTGGCGACGGTGTGCGTGTTGGTCCAGCCGTCCACGTAGCCGAGCAGCGCGACCAGGCTGAGCAGCAGCGGAGGCAGCGAGAGCAGGGTGAAGAAGGCCGCTTCGGCCGCGAGCCCGAGGATGCGGTACTCGATGCACGAGTTGACGGTGTCCTTCAGGAGCAGCCAGACCGTCTTCCGCTTCGATACGTTGCGGTAGAGGACGCGGGCCCGGTGGAGTCTGCTGGGGGCCCGGTGGAGTCGGCCCGATGGCCGCTCGGGTGTTTCATTTGCTGGCTGCACCTCCTTACCGTATCGGCATGGCAGCCACCACCCACACAGTGACCAACCAGGCTCCGCCCCTGGTGGGATACGACGTATTCTCGTCCGACCGCGCTCTTGCCGAGGGGGTGGAACGGCATCTGGCGCCCGATCTCGTCGAGGAGGCGCGGGACGAGCTGAGCGCCCTCGGGCGCACCGCCGGTTCCGCCCAGGCGCAGGAGTGGGGCGTGCTGGCGAACGAGAACCCGCCCAAGCTCCGCACCCACGACCGCTACGGCAACCGCATCGACGAGGTCGACTTCCACCCGAGCTGGCACCGACTGCTCGGCCACGCCGTCGGGGCGGGACTCACGGACGCCTGGGGGCGGCCGGGCGGCCATGTGCGGCGCGCCGCCGGGTTCCTGGTGTGGACGCAGGCCGAGGCGGGCCACGGGTGCCCGCTGTCGATGACGCACGCGGCCGTGCCCGCGCTGCGGACCGATCCGGCGCTGGCCGCCCAGTGGGAGCCCCGGCTCACCTCGCATGTGTACGAGGAGGGGCTTCGGCCGGCCGCCGCGAAGGCCGGGGTGCTCTTCGGGATGGGCATGACGGAGAAGCAGGGCGGCAGTGACGTCCGGGCCAACACCACCCAGGCGAGGCCGCTCGGGGACGCCGGTGAATATCTGCTGACCGGGCACAAGTGGTTCTGCTCGGCGCCGATGTGCGACGGGTTCCTGGTGCTCGCGCAGGCGCCGGGCGGGCTGACCTGCTTCCTGGTGCCCCGGGTCCTGGAGGACGAGACCCGTAACACGTTCCGGATCCAGCGGCTCAAGGACAAGCTGGGCAACAAGTCGAACGCGTCCAGCGAGGTCGAGTTCGACGAGACGTGGGCGCGCCGGGTCGGGGAGGAGGGCCGCGGGGTGCGCACCATCATCGAGATGGTGGCGGCGACCCGGCTCGACTGCGTGGTCGGCTCGGCGGCGCTGATGCGGCAGGGCGTGGCGCAGGCGATCCACCACGCGGCGTACCGCAGCGCGTTCGGCGGGGTGCTGATCGAGAAGCCGCTGATGAAGAACGTGCTGGCGGATCTGGCCCTGGAGTCGGAGGCGGCGACCACGCTGGCGCTGCGGCTCGCGGCGGCGCAGGACGCCGCCCAGAGCGCAGACAGCGAGGAGGAGCGGGCGCTGCTGCGGCTCGCGGTGCCGGCCGCCAAGTACTGGGTGACCAAGCGCTGTACGCCGGTCGTCGCCGAGGCCCTCGAATGTCTGGGCGGCAACGGGTACGTGGAGGAGTCCGGGCTGCCCCGGCTGTTGCGCGAGTCGCCCCTGAACTCGATCTGGGAGGGCTCGGGCAACGTCCAGGCGCTGGACGTACTGCGGGCGCTGCAACGCGAGCCGCACGCCCTGGACGCTTTCCTCCAGGAGGTCGGCCGCGCGCGAGGCGCGGACCACCGCCTGGACGGGGCGATCAAGAACCTGCTGACGGAGCTGGCCGACCTGGACGGCATCGAGGCCCGGGCGCGCCGGCTGGTGGAGCGGATGGCGCTGGTGCTCCAGGGGGCGCTGCTGGTGCGCTGGGCGCCGTCGGAGGTCGCGGACGCGTTCTGCGCGTCCCGGCTCGGCGGCGACTGGGGCACGGCCTTCGGGACGCTGCCGCACACGCTTGACCTGGGCACGGTCGTGGAGCGGGCGCGGGCTCAGATCTGAGCCGGGCGGTTCCGGCCTGTACGCCCGGACGGTCCTGGCCGGTCCGTCCGGACAGTTCTGGCCGGTCCGTCCGGACAGTCCTGGCCGGTCCGTCCGGACAGTTCTGGCCGGTGCGTCCGGACAGTTCTGGTCGGTGCGTCCGAGTCGGCCACGGCCGTCCGTGGGGCGGTCGGCGCTGGGACCGGAACGTCCGGCGGGGGTGGCGCTGCGCCGACACGGCACCACCCCCGCACTCTCATGCGCCCTTGCGGGCCATGACGACCGGACGTCCGGTGTTCCACCACCTTCGTACACACACACGGCCGTTCGCGAGAGTTGCAAAGGGTTGCAACCCATGTGCGGCATATCGCCGCGCGCGAACGCCCGGGCGGGCACGATGAATTCATGGCACCCGCGTTCAACTCCCCCTCGGATCGCCGGTGTCGGCAGGAGGACCCATGCAGGACACCACCCCCCTCGACCCGGCCCGGCTGGCCGCGATGGACGTGCGGGAAGCCACCCGGCTGCTGAAGGGCATGCGGGCGGCCGCACTCGCCGGCCGGCCCTCCAAGGTCACCCCGCGCGCGGAGATCGACGCGTCCTGGCGCCGGGTGCTCGACCACGGGGTGAACCCGGACGGCGACAACCACGGGGGGCTGCTGCCGCTGGAGGAGGTGGAGCGGCGCCGTCAGTCCTCCCCCCTCAAGGAGGTGCTGGCGGTGCTGCGGGAGGCGCTGGTGTCGGTCGCGGACGCCGCGCAGCACATCATGGTCGTCTCCGACGCCGACGGAAAGCTGCTGTGGCGCGAGGGCCACGCCTCCGTCCTCAGGAACGCCGACGCGCTGGGGTTCGAGGTCGGGGCCGACTGGAGCGAGGGCGTGGTGGGGACCAACGGGGTGGGCACCCCGCTGATCACCGGCCGCCCGATGCAGGTGTACTCGGCCGAGCACTTCGTCTCCGCCCACCACACCTGGACGTGTGCGGGCGCGCCGGTCGTCGACCCGCGCGACGGGCGGCTGCTCGGCGTGGTGGACGTGAGCGGCCCGCTGTCGACGATGCACCCGGCGACCCTCGCGTTCGTCATCTCCGTCGCGCGCCTCGCCGAGGCCGAGCTGCGCACCCGCCATCTCGCCGCCGTGGAACGGCTGCGGACGGTGGCGGCTCCCGTGCTGTGCCGGGTCGGCGGCCGGGCGCTCGCCGTCGACACCAACGGCTGGACGGCCGCGGTGACGGGGATGCCGCCGGTGGACCGGCTGCCGCTGCCGAAGTCGTTCCGGGCGGGCCGCGTCTGGCTGCCCTCGCTCGGCATGTGCGCGGTCGAGCCGCTGCCGGGCGGCTGGCTGGTGCAGACGGTGGACGACGTACGGCGGGCGGACGCGCTACCGCGGCGGGTGGTGCTGGATCTGAGCCGCCCGCGCCGCTCGTCGGTGACGGTCTCGGGGGACGCGGGCAGCTGGGCGCAGGAGCTGAGCCCGCGCCATGCCGAGCTCCTCTACGTACTGGCCCTGCACCGCGCCGGGCGTACGGCCGCGCAGCTGGCCCACGACATCTTCGAGGACCCTACGCGTACGGTGACGGTACGGGCGGAGATGTCCCGGTTGCGGCGCCATCTCGCCGAGGTGCTCGCCCACCGGCCGTACCGGTTCGCGGAGGACGTGGAGGTGGAGGTGATCCGGCCCGCCCACCCGGCGGACCTGCTCCCCCACTCGACGGCCCCGGCGGTCCTCGGCGCCCGCCACCACCCGCACTGAGCGGGGCTTCCGGCCCCGGCTTGGGGGCGGGGCGGCGGCCGTGATTCTCTGAGCGGCATGAACATCGACGTCACCACGTGGTCGCTGGAACAGACCTCTCCGGGCGACCTCCGCCCCGCGGCCGAGCCCGCCGGGGACGTCCGGATCGTCCGGGCGGCGGTGCCCTCGCCCGAGTTCAGCCGCTTCCTCTACACGGCGGTGGGCGGCGACATCCGCTGGATCGACCGTCTGTCGTGGTCGTACGCGCAGTGGCAGGAGTTCCTGGCCAAGCCGGGCGTGGAGACGTGGGTGGCGTACGAGAACGGCACCCCGGCCGGTTACGCCGAGCTCGACGCGCAGGACGAGGGCGCGGTGGAAATCGTCTACTTCGGCCTGATCCCCGCGTTCCGGGGCCGCCGCATCGGCGGCCACCTCCTGTCGTACGGCATCGCCCGCGCCTGGGACCTGGCGGAGCGGTGGCCGGACCGCGCTCCGACCAAGCGGGTGTGGCTGCACACGTGCTCGCTGGACGGGGAGCACGCGATGGACAACTACTTGCGGCGGGGGTTCCGGCTGTTCGACACGAAGGTGGAGGAGCAGGCGGAGGTGGCGGCGCCGGGGGCTTGGCCGGGGGCGTGAGTTACGGGTTCAGGTGGGCCTGGACGAAGCGGCGCACGGGGATGCGGGAGGCGCGGGCGCGGCGGGTGAGGACAAGGGCGCGAACCGCGAGCGCCTCACAGGCGCCCAGCACGGCCGCCCCCACCCACAAGGCGGTGGCCGTCCCCCACCACTCGGCCGCCGCCACGGGGGCGTACACGCAGACGGCGGCCACCATCCCGACCAGGCCCAGGGCCGGTACCGCAGCGGTCAGCTCGGCGCCGGCGAGAAGCAGCCCCCACTCTCCGACTATGAGGAACAGCACCACCCAGCCGAACCACTCCGGTCCCCACGGGTGCCAGCCGACCGCCGCATCGGCCGCGCGCACCGCCGCGACGCCGGAGACCATCAGGAAGATCGCCGCCAGCCCCCAGAAGTGCCCGCTGTCCCGGAAGCGGTAGTCAGGGTGCTCGACCGCGGTGCCGGCCCGTGCCCAGGCGGCCCGGTGGACCACTCCGTGCTGGCAGAGGAGCACCCCGGCCGACCTCCGCATACGGGCCGGAAGCAGGGCGAGGATGCACACTTGAGGCATCGGGACGCCAGCCAGTGACAGGAACCGCTCCCGCAGCGCCGGGGCGCTCGGGCTTTCCCGAGCCCCTGCCATGCGGCTCTGTGAGATCGTGGCGCCCGCCTCAAGTCCCAGCCCTCTGGCCAGCGGCTCATCGGTCACCTCCAGAGCGAGACGGTCGACCGGTTCCCGCCCCACCAGGGCCAGCGCGGCGAGGATGCGCGGATCGGCCTGCACGCCCTCCGGGGGGGACTCCGCCGCAGCCCAGATCGCCGCCGCGATCAGGCTCACGCGCTTGACGAGAGGGTCCCCCTCTCCCTTGGCGAACGGCTGCCACACCCAGAGGAAGTCTCCGTCGAAGGCACTCTGCGGGAGCTCCCGCAGCGCACTCTCGATCTCCAGGTCCCGCAGCAGGTCCGCGAGGAAGAACGCCTGGTCCGCCGCCCACAACCACCCGTAACCGGTCTCGTCCGCAGGGGGCGTGGCCAATGCGACGGCCGCACGTGGGGTCCGTATCTCCCACAGCAGCCGTGCCACGGCCCCTTCCCCCCACCGCGCAGCCTCCCTCAGTGCCGGCACCGCCAGGTCGCCCATCCGCACGAGGGCCGGTCCGGCCCCCGGGACCGTGGGCAGCAGTTCCGCGAGCCGCTCCGCCGCCCTCGGCAGATTGGTGGCGGCGAGCGCGGCCAGCGCCGCCTCCTGGCGCACGGAGCGCCGCCCATCGGCGGCGAACGTCGACAGCATGCGGAACACCGCCGCCCCTCGCGGTCGCCGATCCGCCGCCACCAGGCCGAACGCGGCGATCACCGCCTGGAGGTCCGCACCGGTCTCCCGCCCCAGCCGTTCCCGGAACCTCCCCACGATCTCGTCGGCGAGGCCCTCGTCCACCACCTGCGCATCCGCCAGACACTGAAACGCCAGCACCGGGTCCAAGGCCAGCACCGCCCGCACCACCTCCGTACAGTCCCGCGTCTCCGCCCCGCACCACAGCCGTACCGTCTCCCGCCAGGTGGCGGGGTCGCGGCGGTAGCGGTCGAGCAGGCCCGTCGGGTCGGCCGCGAGGCGGGTCGCGGCCAGGTACTCCTGGAGCGTGAGGTGGGCGAACTGGTAGCGCTCGCCGCTGTCCACCGCGAGCAGCAGCCCGCTGCGCTCGACGATCTCCTCCAGTATTTTCTGCGCCTGAGCCGCCGGACGCCCCTGTTCCTCCAGGGCGGCCCGTACACACGAAAGGACCTCCCGCTCCGGCAGGGCCAGGCGGTCGTGGACGTTCGAGGGAACGTCCTGCGCCGCGAGGGCGAGGGCCTGCAGGACCGCCTTCTTCGCCGTGGGCGGGAAGCGCGCGTCGCGCTGGCGGTCGCCGAGCAGGCTGCCCGTGACCTGCTTGTAGAAGTCGGCGCGGGTGTGCGGGAGCACCTGGTCCGTGCCCGCGTACACATTGCAGTACAGGTACGCGATCATCGTCAGGAGCAGCGGATTGCGGGCGAGCGGCATCAGCTGCGGGGTGTCGCGCAGGGCGCCGAGCAGCTGCTCCACCGTGTCGGGCGCCAGGCGTTCCGGCCAGGGCCAGCCGTACAGGAAGCGGCGGACGAGGCGTTCGTCGAACTCCTGGACCCGCAGCGTGCGGTCGGCGTCCTCGTTGAACTCGCCCCGGTAGACCGCGATCCGGCAGGTGACCACCGCTCGGCACTTCGCGTGGGTCCGCATGAACTGCCTGATCGCGTCCGCGACCTCTTTCCGCTGGGCCGTCGGGACCTCGTCCAGGCCGTCGAAGTACACGGCGAGGCGGCCCTTGGCGAGCGCCCGGTCGGCCCACTTCCCCGCGCCCGGGAAGTCATGGTCCGCGAAGTGTTTCACGATGTGGTCCCTCAGATCCCCCTTCTCCAGGTTCACCTCGTGCAGCTTCAGCAGGACCGGTACGTCGACGAGCTCCCCCGGTTCCGCCTTGGGCGGGCGGCGGCGTCCGTACCAGGCGCGGCGCGGCGGGCCGTCCGGGCGGTAGCGCTCGCGGCACCAGGCGAGGACGGTGTGGCGCAGGAGCATCGTCTTGCCCGCGCCGGGTACGCCGAGGACCACGGCCCGGCGGGCCTTGTGGAGCGACGCCGCCGCCTCGCCCTGCTCCGCGCCCGCGCCGAAGCCGGACGCGGTGCGCAGCGGCACGTACACCTGCGACATGTCCATGGCCTGCGGATCCTCGAACTGGAAGGAGACGGAGAAGCGCTCGTGGCGCTCGTGGACACGGACGACATAGCGGCGCAGTGCCGTGCGGGTGAGCAGTGCGCTGCCCGCGAGCCGGTCGTAGAGCAGGGCTGCGGCCTTGTCGACGAGTGACTTGAACCAGTCCTTCAGCTTGAGGACCAGGACCCCCGCGGCGAAGGCCGCGGCGGCCTGTACCCAAGCCGGCACCCATGACTGCACCTGACTCCACACGAGCATGCCCCCTCACCCCCGGCGCCTCCCGGCACAAGGCAGGATAGGAGCGGCGCCGGTCCCGCGTCCGGTGGACGACCGAGGTGACCCACAACACACCGTCTCACGATTCGGGACATTGTTGTCCACATTTTGGATAGTGGTGGACTGGCCCGAGATGCCCGTGACACGCTTCCGTCATGTCCGGAACTGGAATTGCCTTGGTGAGTCGACGACACGTCGACCTGGGCCGTATGTCCAGCGCCATCTGTCCGGCCCGCTGAGAGACCCCAGCACCGCCGCCCCCAGCTTCTTCACCGTACTTGCGCACCGCCGCGCCCTCAGCGCGAGTGTGCAGGTCAGAGCCGCCCTCCTGCAGTCCCGAAGGACGTATCTCCATGGCCGCCACCCCAGACAAGCCCGCCTCCACCGCCCCCCGCCGCAAGCCGGGGCGCCACCGTGGTGAAGGTCAGTGGGCCGTCGGTCACTTCACGCCGCTCAACGGGAACGAGCAGTTCAAGAAGGACGACGACGGTCTCAATGTGCGGACACGTATTGAGACGATTTACTCCAAGCGCGGATTCGACTCCATCGACCCCAACGACCTGCGCGGACGCATGCGCTGGTGGGGTCTGTACACCCAGCGCAAGCCCGGGATCGACGGCGGCAAGACCGCGATCCTGGAGCCGGAGGAGCTCGACGACTCGTACTTCATGCTGCGCGTACGGATCGACGGCGGGCGGCTGACCACCGAACAGCTGCGGGTGATCGGTGAGATCTCGCAGGAGTTCGCGCGCGGGACAGCCGACCTCACCGACCGGCAGAACATCCAGTACCACTGGATCCGCATCGAGGACGTGCCGGAGATCTGGCGGCGGCTCGAAGCCGTCGGCCTGTCGACCACCGAGGCGTGCGGCGACACCCCGCGGGTCATCCTCGGCTCGCCGGTCGCCGGCATCGCCGAGAACGAGATCATCGACGGCTCGTCCGCGATCGACGAGATCCAGCGCCGGTTCATCGGCAACCCCGAATTCTCCAACCTGCCGCGCAAGTTCAAGTCCGCGGTCTCCGGCTCGCCGCTGCTCGACGTGGCGCACGAGATCAACGACATCGCGTTCGTCGGCGTCGAACACCCCGAGCACGGCCCCGGCTTCGACCTGTGGGTCGGCGGCGGGCTCTCCACCAACCCCAAGCTGGGGGTGCGCCTGGGTGCCTGGGTGCCGCTGGAGGAGGTGCCGGACGTGTTCGGCGGTGTCATCGGCATCTTCCGCGACTACGGCTACCGGCGACTGCGCACCCGCGCCCGGCTGAAGTTCCTGGTGGCCGACTGGGGCCCGGAGAAGTTCCGCCAGGTCCTGGAGGACGAGTACCTGAAGCGCGAGCTGACCGACGGACCGGCGCCCCAGCAGCCGCCCGCCGTCTGGCGCGACCACCTCGGCGTCCACAAGCAGCAGGACGGCCGCTTCTACGTCGGCTTCGCGCCCCGCGTCGGCCGCGTCGACGGCACCGTCCTCACCAAGATCGCGGAGCTCGCCGAGGCGCACGGCTCCGGCCGGCTGCGCACCACCGCAGAGCAGAAGATGATCGTGCTCGATGTGGCGGAGGAGCAGGTCGAGTCGCTGGTGGCGGGGTTGGAGGCGCTGGACCTGAAGGTCGCGCCGTCCCCGTTCCGCCGCGGCACGATGGCCTGCACCGGCATCGAGTACTGCAAGCTGGCGATCGTCGAGACGAAGGCGCGCGGCGCCGCGCTCATCGACGAACTGGAGCGCCGCATCCCGGACTTCGACGAGCCGCTCACCATCAACATCAACGGCTGCCCGAACGCCTGCGCCCGTATCCAGGTCGCGGACATCGGTCTCAAGGGGCAGCTGGTCCTGAACGACGAGGGCGAGCAGGTCGAGGGCTACCAGGTGCACCTGGGCGGCGCGCTCGGCCTGGAGGCGGGCTTCGGCCGCAAGGTCCGCGGTCTGAAGGTCACTTCGGCCGAACTGCCCGACTACGTGGAGCGGGTCCTCAAGCGCTTCGAGGCCGAGCGCGAGACCGGCGAGCGGTTCGCCTCCTGGACCGCGCGCGCCGACGAGGAGGCCCTGTCGTGAGCGAGCGAGCGGCGCCCTTCTACTGCCCGTACTGCGGGGACGAGGACCTCCGTCCGTCCGAGGAGGGCCACACGGCCTGGGAATGCGCGAGCTGCAACCGCGCGTTCCGGCTCTCGTTCCTCGGACTGCTGGCCCGCGGGCCGCGGACCGGACACCCGCGGGAGGAGACCTCATGACGACCCTTCAGGCACACTCGGCCGACGAGCTCAGGGCACTGGCCGAGGCGGCCGGGCGCGAACTCGAAGAGGCCGAGCCCCTCGGCATACTCCGCTGGGCGGCCGACACCTTCGGCAAGCGGTTCTGCGTGACCTCCTCGATGGAGGACGCGGTGGTCGCCCATCTCGCCTCGCGCGCGCTGCCCGGCGTGGACGTGGTGTTCCTCGACACCGGCTACCACTTCCCGGAGACCATCGGCACCCGGGACGCGGTCGCCGCCGTGCTGGACGTCAACGTCATCACACTGACACCGCGTCAGACCGTGGCCGAGCAGGACGCCCAGTACGGCCCGAAGCTGCACGACCGCGACCCGGACCTGTGCTGCGCGCTGCGCAAGGTCAGGCCGCTCCAGGAGGGCCTGACCGCGTACTCCGCGTGGGCGACCGGCCTGCGCCGCGACGAGTCCCCGACCCGGGCGAACACCCCGGTGGTCGGCTGGGACGAGAAGCGGCAGAAGGTCAAGGTCTCCCCGATCGCCCGCTGGACGCAGGACGACGTGGACGCGTACGTCGCGGAGCACGGCGTGATCACCAACCTGCTGCTCATGGACGGCTATCCGTCCATCGGCTGCGCGCCCTGCACCCGCCGCGTGGCGGAGGGCGAGGACGCGCGGGCCGGCCGCTGGGCCGGGCGCGACAAGACCGAGTGCGGGCTGCACGGCTGATGACCAACATCCAGGAGAACCAAGTGAGCGGGGCCACCACCGGAGCCACCATCTGGCTCACCGGGCTGCCCAGCGCGGGCAAGACCACCATCGCGTACGAGCTGGCGGACCGGCTGCGCGGGGAGGGCCACCGGGCCGAGGTGCTCGACGGCGACGAGATCCGCGAGTTCCTCTCGGCCGGGCTCGGCTTCAGCCGCGAGGACCGGCACACCAATGTGCAGCGGATCGGCTTCGTCGCCGAACTGCTCGCCTCCAACGGCGTCAAGGCGCTGGTGCCGGTGATCGCCCCGTACGCCGACAGCCGTGACGCGGTCCGGAAGCGCCACCAGTCCGAGGGCACCGCCTATCTGGAGGTGCACGTCGCCACTCCCGTGGAGGTCTGCTCCGAACGCGATGTGAAGGGCCTGTACGCCAAGCAGGCGGCCGGCGAGATCAGCGGGCTCACCGGGGTCGACGACCCCTACGAGGCCCCCGAATCGCCCGACCTGCGGATCGAGTCGCACCAGCAGACCGTGCGGGAGTCCGCGTCCGCCCTCCACGCACTGCTCACCGAGAGGGGTCTCGCATGACGACGACCGCTGCCGCCCTGACCGAGGGCACCGACAGCCCGTACGCGCTGACCCACCTCGACGCCCTGGAGTCCGAGGCGGTGCACATCTTCCGCGAGGTGGCGGGCGAGTTCGAGCGGCCGGTGATCCTCTTCTCCGGCGGCAAGGACTCGATCGTCATGCTGCACCTGGCGCTGAAGGCGTTCGCCCCCGCGGCGGTCCCCTTCACGCTGCTGCACGTCGACACCGGGCACAACTTCCCCGAGGTGCTTGAGTACCGGGACCGCGCCGTCGCCGAGCACGGGCTGCGGCTGCACGTCGCCTCCGTGCAGGAGTACATCGACCGCGGTGTCCTCAAGGAGCGCCCGGACGGCACCCGCAACCCGCTGCAGACCGTGCCGCTGACCGAGGCCATCCAGCAGCACCGCTTCGACGCCGTGTTCGGCGGCGGGCGGCGCGACGAGGAGAAGGCCCGGGCCAAGGAGCGGGTGTTCTCGCTGCGCGACGAGTTCTCGCAGTGGGACCCGCGCCGCCAGCGCCCCGAGCTGTGGCAGCTCTACAACGGCCGGCACGCGCCGGGCGAGCACGTCCGGGTCTTCCCGCTCTCCAACTGGACCGAGCTGGACGTGTGGCAGTACATCGCCCGCGAGGAGATCGAGCTGCCGCAGATCTACTTCGCGCACGAGCGCGAGGTGTTCCGGCGGGCCGGCATGTGGCTGACCGCGGGCGACTGGGGCGGCCCCAAGCAGGACGAGAGCGTCGAGAGACGGCTGATCCGCTACCGCACGGTCGGCGACATGTCCTGCACCGGCGCCGTCGACTCCGACGCGACGACGCTGGACGCCGTGATCGCCGAGATCGCCGCCTCCCGGCTCACCGAGCGGGGCGCGACGCGCGCCGACGACAAGATGTCCGAGGCCGCGATGGAAGACCGCAAGCGCGAGGGGTACTTCTAGAATGTCCACACCCGTTGACAATGCTGTGCAGTTCGCGGACCTCTCCGCGACCACCCTGCTGCGCTTCGCGACCGCCGGGTCCGTCGACGACGGCAAGTCCACCCTGGTGGGCCGCCTCCTCCACGACTCCAAGTCGGTCCTCACCGACCAGCTGGAGGCCGTCGAGGCCGCCTCCGCCAAGCGCGGCCAGGACGCCCCGGACCTGGCGCTGCTCACCGACGGCCTGCGGGCCGAGCGCGAGCAGGGCATCACCATCGACGTCGCCTACCGCTACTTCGCCACCCCCCGGCGCCGGTTCATCCTGGCCGACACCCCCGGGCACGTGCAGTACACCCGGAACATGGTGACCGGCGCGTCCACCGCCGACCTCGCCCTGGTCCTGGTCGACGCCCGCAACGGCGTGGTCGAGCAGACCCGCCGGCACGCCGCGGTCGCCGCCCTGCTGCGGGTGCCGCACGTGGTGCTCGCGGTCAACAAGATGGACCTGGTCGGGTACGAGGAGAAGGTCTTCGCGACGATCGCCGAGGAGTTCACCACGTACGCCGGCGAACTGGGCGTGCCGGAGATCACCGCGATCCCGATCTCGGCGCTGGCCGGCGACAACGTGGTGGAGCCGTCCGCCCACATGGACTGGTACGGCGGCCCGACCGTCCTGGAGCACCTGGAGACGGTCCCGGTCAGCCACGACCTCACCGGCTGCCACGCCCGGCTGCCCGTGCAGTACGTGATCCGCCCGCAGACCGCCGAGCACCCCGACTACCGGGGCTACGCGGGCCAGATCGCCGCGGGCACCTTCCGCGTCGGCGAGAACGTGACCGTGCTGCCCTCGGGCCGCACCTCGAAGATCTCCGGGATCGACCTGCTCGGCGAGTCGGTGAACGTGGCCTGGACCCCGCAGTCCGTGACGCTGCTCCTCGACGACGACGTCGACATCTCGCGCGGCGATCTGATCGTGCCGAGCGGGGACGCGCCCGCGACCACGCAGGACGTGGAGGCGACGGTCTGCCATGTGGCCGACCAGCCGCTCGCCGTGGGCCACCGTGTGCTGCTCAAGCACGGCACCCGTACGGTCAAGGCGGTCGTCAAGGACATCCCGTCCCGGCTGACCCTCGACGACCTGTCGCTGCACCCGCACCCGGGGCAGCTGGTCGCCAACGACATCGGCCGCGTCAAGATCCGTACCGCCGAGCCGCTGCCGCTCGACTCGTACGCCGACTCCCGCCGCACCGGTGCCTTCATCCTGATCGACCCGGCCGACGGCACCACGCTCACCGCGGGCATGGTCGGCGAGTCGTTCGCGTCGCCCGAGCCGGTCAAGGCCGATGTCGACTACGACGGATGGGACTTCTGACCATGACCATCCACGACTTCTACTCCACGTTCGCGAAGGAGGGCGGCCGCGTCGGCAGCGGCGCCCTCGGCAGCGGGCAGGGCGGAGTGGGCCGATGTGCGCGATGACGTACGCGCACCGCTCGCGCGCCCCGCGGCCCGACCCGCACGACCCGCTCCATCCGCACAGACGAAGACCTGCCGACTTCCCGGCCATCTGCCCTGCCCCCAGGGGGAGTTGACCGCCGGGCCAACGAGAGGAACCCCTCCCGTGCCTGCCAACCGCACCGCTCTCCGCCGCGGCCTCGCCGTCGCCGCGTCCCTCCCCCTGCTCGTCCTGGCCGCGTGCAGCTACGGCTCCGACAAGAAATCCGACGACAGCCAGAAGGCCGGTGTCGCCTCCGACGCCAAGAAGCTGTCGGCCGACAGCGTGAAGATCGGCTACTTCCCGAACCTCACCCACGCCACCGCGCTGGTCGGCGTCCAGGAGGGCCTGTTCCAGAAGGAACTGGGCGGCACCGAGGTGAAGACCTCCACCTTCAACGCGGGCCCCTCCGAGATCGAGGCGCTCAACGCCGGGTCGATCGACATCGGCTGGATCGGCCCCTCCCCCTCGATCAACGGCTACACCAAGTCCAAGGGCCAGAACCTGCGCATCATCGGCGGCTCCGCGTCGGGCGGCGTGAAGCTGGTGGTCAACCCGGACAAGATCAAGTCCCTGGACGACGTCAAGGGCAAGAAGATCGCCACCCCGCAGCTCGGCAACACCCAGGACGTGGCCTTCCTCAACTGGATCGCCGAGAAGGGCTGGAAGGTCGACGCCCAGAGCGGCAAGGGCGACGTCTCCGTGGTCCGTACGGACAACAAGATCACCCCGGACGCCTACAAGTCCGGCTCCGTCGACGGCGCCTGGGTGCCGGAGCCGACCGCGTCCAAGCTGGTCGCGCAGGGCGCGAAGGTCCTCCTCGACGAGGCCGACCTGTGGGCCGACAAGGAGTTCGTGATCACGAACATCATCGTGTCGCAGAAGTTCCTCAAGGCGCACCCCGATGTCGTCGAGGCGGTGCTGCGCGGCTCGGTGAAGACCAACGACTGGATCAAGGCCAACCCGGACAAGGCCAAGGCGTCCGCGAACGCCGCGCTGAAGTCGCTCAGCGGCAAGGCGCTGCCCGCGAACGTCCTGGACCCGGCGTGGCAGTCGATCAAGACCACCGACGACCCGCTGGCCGCCACCCTCGGCATCGAGGCCGACCACGCGGTCAAGGCCGGTCTGCTGAAGAAGCCCGACCTGGACGGCATCTACGACCTGGCCCCGCTCAACAAGGTCCTCAAGGCCCTGGGCAAGCCCGCGGTCGCCGACGCCGGCTACGGCGTCAAGTAACCCCGTACCCGTACCAGTTCCCAGGAGGTGACGACCATGGCCCTTGCAGTCGCCGAGGCCGCGGACCGTACGACGGTGGAGTACGCCGCCCGGATCGGGCACGTGTCGAAGTCGTTCGCGGGTCCCGCCGGCCCCCAGCTCGTGCTCGACGACATCACCCTCGATGTCGCGCCGGGCGAGTTCGTCACCCTCCTGGGAGCCTCCGGGTGCGGCAAGTCGACGCTCCTGAACCTGGTGGCGGGGCTCGACAGGCCGACCGCCGGGACCATCGAGACGCCCGGCGGGCGGCCCGCGCTGATGTTCCAGGAGCACGCGCTGTTCCCGTGGCTGACCGCGGGCAAGAACATCGAGCTCGCGCTGCGGCTGCGCGGCGTACCCAAGGCCGAGCGCCGCGAACGCGCCGAGGAGCTGCTCGAACTGGTACGGCTGACCGGCGCGTACGGCAAGCGGGTGCACGAGCTGTCCGGCGGTATGCGCCAGCGCGTGGCGATGGCCCGCGCGATCGCCCAGGACAGCCAACTGCTGCTGATGGACGAGCCGTTCGCGGCGCTCGACGCCATCACCCGGGACGTCCTGCACGACGAGCTGACCCGCATCTGGCGCGAGACGAACCTGTCCGTCCTGTTCGTCACGCACAACGTGCGCGAGGCCGTCCGGCTCGCCCAGCGCGTGGTGCTGCTTTCGTCCCGGCCGGGCCGGGTGGCGCACCAGTGGACCGTGGACATCCCGCAGCCGCGCCGCATCGAGGACTCCGCCGTCGCGGAGCTCTCCGTAGAGATCACCGAACAACTGCGTGGGGAGATCCGCCGCCATGGCCAGCACTGAGACGTCGGCGGCCGACGAGGCCGCCAAGACCGTCAAGGCCGACAAGGACACCCACGATCTGGCCGGTCTGGAGGCGGGCCTCGACGCGCTTGAGACGGTGCAGAGCGGGCGCACCCCGTTCCGCGAGACCCTGGTCCAGAAGATCCTGCCGCCCCTGTCGGCGGTCGCGCTGGTCCTGGTGGTCTGGCAGGGCCTGGTGTGGGCGAAGGCCGCCGACGACACCAAGCTGCCCTCGCCGTCCTCGGTCTGGTCGGGCCTCAAGGAGCTCTGGCTCCAGGGCACCCTGCTCGACATCGTCTGGACCAGCGTCTCGCGCGGGCTGCTCGGCTTCCTGCTCGCGCTGGCGATCGGGACGCCGCTGGGGCTGATCGTGGCCCGGGTGAAGTTCATCCGCGCCGCCATCGGGCCGATCCTGTCCGGCCTCCAGTCGCTGCCGTCGGTGGCGTGGGTGCCTCCGGCGGTGATCTGGCTCGGCCTGAACAACTCGATGATGTACGCGGTGATCCTGCTGGGCGCGGTGCCCTCGATCGCCAACGGCCTCGTCTCCGGCGTCGACCAGGTCCCGCCGCTGTTCCTGCGCGCGGGCCGCACCCTGGGCGCCACCGGCCTGCGCGGCACCTGGCACATCGTGATGCCCGCCGCCCTGCCCGGCTATCTGGCGGGTCTGAAGCAGGGCTGGGCGTTCTCCTGGCGCTCGCTGATGGCCGCCGAGATCATCGCGTCCTCCCCCGATCTGGGCCTGGGGCTCGGCCAGTTGCTGGAGAACGGCCGCAACAACTCCGACATGCCGGGCGTCTTCCTCGCCATCTTCCTGATCCTGATCGTCGGCATCGCGATCGACCTGCTCATCTTCAGCCCGCTGGAGCGCTATGTGCTGCGCAGCCGCGGTCTGCTGGTGAAGAGCTGAGCCACGATGTACGGACCGGTCCTCCTCGTCATCGCCCACGGCAGCCGCGATCCGCGGCACGCGGCGACCGTGCACGCCCTGGTGCGGCGCGTGCGGTGGCTGCGGCCGGGGCTGCGCGTGGAGACCGGCTTCCTGGACTTCAACGCCCCGGCCGTGCCGCAGGTCCTTGAGCGTCTCGCCTTCGAAGGGGTACGGGAGGTCGTGGCGCTGCCGCTGCTGCTGACCCGGGCCTTCCATGCCAAGGCCGACATCCCGGCGGTGCTCGCCCAGGCCCCGCCGCAGCTGGACATCCACATCGCGGACGTCCTCGGCCCGTCGCCGCTGTTGCTCTCGACGGTGGAGCGACGGCTCCAGGAGGCCCTGCACGAGGCGGGGCTCGCCCCCGCCGACAAGCGCTCGACCGGGGTCGTCCTGGCCTCGGCGGGCTCCACGGACCCGGAGGCGATCGCAGTGATCGCAGATGTAGCGCGGGAGCTGCGGCACACCGGTTGGTGCGCCGTGCGACCTGCGTTCGCCTCCGCTGCTCTGCCCCGCACCGAGGACGCGGTACGGGAGTTGCGGGAATCCGGGGTGCGGCGCGTCGCCGTAGCCCCGTACGTCATCGCCCCCGGCTTCCTGCCCGACCGGATCGCCCGGGGCGCGCACGACGCGGACGTGCTGGCCGGTGTACTGGGCGCGGCCCCGGAGCTGGCCCGGCTGCTGCTCGTACGGTACGAGGAGGCGCGGGCACGGGCGGCCGGCCCGGCCGCGCTCACCGCCTGAGCAGGTCCTCGGCGAGCGAGGTGCGGGCGTACTGGACGCTTCGGCCCCGCCGGGACCGGTACAGCAGCCCCGCGTCGTAGAGCACCGACAGGTGCCGGCTCACCGCGCCCGGGTGATCTCCAGACGCCGGGCGAGCTCGGTGGTGGTGGCGGGTTCCGCGAGCAGGGTCAGCAGACGGGCGCGGGCCGGGCCGAGGAGGCGGACCAGGGCGCGGTCGTTGACCGGTGGCGGCATCTCGCTGAGCGTTCCCCTGCCGTGCGCCGGGTAGTTGAGGACCGGCGGCAGGCCCGGGTCGACGGTGGAGATGGCTCCGCGCGCGAACGTCGCCGGCCCCCGTGTCCCCCATGCTTCAGCCGGACACTAAATCATTGCCCTTGGCGTGTACACACCGGGTTGAGTGACCGCATGACCGCCACCGTGCAGGCCCCCACCCCACCCGCCACCAGAGCCGGCCTCCTCCCCGTCGTTCGCGGGCTGGGCCGTCCTGGCCGGGCTGTTCGCGGTGGCCGGACTCGCCGTGCGCCCCCGGCGGTTCACTGGGCCCAGCGGGACGGCGCGTGGCGCGGCGAACACTGACCGAGCCCCGTACGACCTGGGGGCGCGGGGCTGTGTCATTGTGCGGCTCCGCCGCGATGGGGGACCCCCTGTTCGAGTGAATCCGAGAACCTGGGGGAGGGAGCGACCAGCCCCCAGCGGCCCGCAGACGAACGCCGCCCCTCCTACCCCGCCGCTGTCGTGCCGGTCACCGTGACCGCCGGGCCGGTGCCCGCCGCCGTGACGGCGGCGATCGTGAAGGTGTACGGGGTCCCGGGCTTCAGAGAGCCCACCACCCGGAACATCCCCTTGCCCGAGGGCCGGGTCACCAGCACGTCCCGCCCGCCGACCGGCACCACCCGGCCGCCGGAAACGGTGATCTGATATCCGATCACCTCGGCATCGCCCGTGGCCGTGGGCGGCGTCCAGACGACCGTGGCCGCGTGGGCGGCGGTGCGCAGCTTCGCGCCGGTGGGCGCGGCGGGCAGTACGGACGCCGCCGTCGGCGCGAGCGGCGCCGACGCGAGCGAGGGCGCGCTCTCCCCGTACGCGTTCCGCGCGGTCACGACCACCCGGAACGGCCCCTCCGCCGCCCTGAGTTGCCCGATCCGCGCCACGGCGAGGCGCTTGAAGTCCGCAGCGTCGACACTCGCCCGAGCCGCTTCCGTACCGTCGGCGCGCAGGGCGTGCGCCGTGTACCCGGTGACCGGTGAACCGCCGTCGGCGTAGCCGGGGTTGAACGTGACGTACAAGCCGTCGCTCCCCGCCGTGCTCGTCCCGACGCGGGCGGGAGCCTCCGGCACGGAGACCGCTCCCGTCGTACGGGTGAGCACGCTCCGGTACGCGGGTTCGATCCCGGCGTTGTCGACGATCTCCGGGGGGACGTCGGACAGTCCGGCCATGAGGTGGTTCCCGCTGGTCACCAGGCCCTTGTTGGAGCTGTCGGCGGCGCCCTCCTCCCACCAGTTGCCCGTGATGAGCGTCGGGTCGTTGTTGCCGAGCGTGTCGCGGTAGTCGGTGTGGCGGCTGGCGACGTTCGCGTACGCCGCCCCGTAGAGGACGTTGCCCCGCACGGTCTCGTACGTACAGCCGTTGTCGGTGTAGACGCTCTTGCCCAGGCCCCACTGGTCGTGGATGACGTTGCCGGTGACCTTCTCGCCGTCGGCCATCGAGGTGCCGGTCAGGCCCTGGGTGTAGATGCCGCCGCCGTCGTCGAGCAGCTGCATGTAGTCGAAGACCAGGTTGTCGCGCACGGTGTTGTCATGGCTCGGATTGGGGGTCGCGGGTGAGCCGATCTTGTCGGGCCAGCCGCCCCAGCCCAGGGAGATCGCGCTGTAGCCGAGGTGGTCGAGCTGGTTGTGGGCGATGGTGGTGTGCTGGGTGTAGCCGTCGAGGATGCCGACGCCGCCGTGGTACTCGCGCGGCAGCGCGTAGAGGTGATTGTTCGTCACCTCCACGCCGGAGGAGGGTTGCTGGCCGTCCACGCCTCCGATCTCCAGTCCGTTGCCGGAGATGTCGGTGAAGACGCTGCCGCGCACGGAGGAGTCCGTGGTCCCGGCACCGAGGTCGAGCCCGGCCGCGCCCAGGTGCGCGAAGACGCTGTCGCTGATGCCGATGCGCTGCCCGTACGTGAAGGACACGTTGCCCGGCATCTTCGTCCAGGAGGCGAAGGGGCAGGTGCCACCGTCGACGAAGCCGCAGAGGCCCTGCGTCGCCCAGCCCTTCGGGCCGGTGATGGTGTAACCGGCCTGGATCTCCGAGAACCCCTCTGGCCCGGACGGCGTCAGCCAGGTGGCGTAGCCGAACTGGAGGCCCTGGAAGGCGATGTCGTGCAGGGGCGCGGCCCGGGTGCCGCGTCCGTCGACGAGCTTCTCGGCGGCGGCCGCCTCCACATCGGCGCGGCTCAGGTCCTCGCCCGTGCGCGGCAGGTAGTACACGGTCTGCGCGGAGCGGTCGAGGTACCACTCGCCGGGCCGGTCGAGGAGTTCATAGGCGTTCTCCACGTACGAGGCCCGGCCGCTGTTGGTGAGACGGCCCGGGCCCACCATGCTCACGGTGCGGCCGGGCCGGTCGGGGAACTCCACGCGTTTGTTGGAGTTGTCCCAGCAGGGCTGGGCCATGGTGATCGCGGTGCCTCGCGCCGAGGCGATACGGCAGCGCGGCTCGGTCCACTGGCCGAGGCCGTTGCGTTCGACGTTCCACAGCGACTCGCCGCTGGTGTAGACGAACTCGGCGTCGGAGGGATGGCGCCAGCGCGCGAGGGTGTCGGCGGTGGCGGTGTAGCCGGTCGCCGTCACCGTCAGGCCGACCGGGACCTCGCCACGGGCGCGCTGGGCGCGCACCCCGTCCACGTACAGCTGCCGTGTGTCGGTGAGCCCTTGGGGCGCCGGGGCGGACCAGAGCCCGGGGCGCCCGGCGACCGGCTGCCAGCCCTCGACCTTGCGCCCGCCGCTGATCAGGGTCGAGCCGGCGCCGGCGCCCTGCCAGACGATCCGGTGCCCGGCCGGGCCGGAGTCGCGCCCGTCGAGGACGAGCGGCCCGGCCGTCCGGTACGTACCGGAGGCGAGGTGCACGGTGATGTCGCCGGAGTAGTGGGCGGCGCCGTAGCGCGCGGCCTTCCCGCGCGCCAGGTCGCGGGCGCGGGTCAGGGTGCGCACGGGGTGGCCGGCCGTGCCGTCGGCGGCGTCCCGGCCGGAGGGGGAGACGTAGACGTCGGCGGTGCGCGGCGCCGCGCGGGACCCGGCCCCGGCCGACGGCACCAGACCGGGGCCGCTCAGGACCAGGGCGGCGAGCACACCGGTCAGTACGGCTCGTACGGGCGTGCTCCGGAGCGCGGGCATGCTGCCTCCTCTGGGGGCCGGCCGAGAGCGGCGGGGATGCGCCGGGATCGGCCTGGTAAGCCCAGGGAAACATAGGAGCACTGCCATGGAACGGTCAACGCATGAGCCGATTTTTCTGCACGCTGGCACTCAACTCCCGCCAGTCATCGGATCACTTGGGGCGGCTCAGTCGAAGTCGAGACCGCCGGTCCGGGTCCGCTTCAGCTCGAAGAAGTCGGGGTTCGAGGCGATCACGCGCACGCTGTCGAAGAGGCGGGCCGCCTCCTCGCCGCGCGGGATGGATCTGAGCACCGGGCCGAAGTAGACGGTCCCGTCGAGGTGCATCGTCGGCGTGCCGACATAGGCGTCCGCCTCCGGGTCCTTGCCCGCGTCGTGGCTGCGCCGCACCGCATCGTCGTACGCGGGGTCGTGCGCGGCGTCCGCGAGCGCCGCCGGAAGGCCGAGCTCGGCCAGCGCCTGGGCGATGACCTCGTCGAAGTCCTCGTTCTTCTGCTGGTGTATCCGGGTGCCGTACGCGGTGTAGAGGTCGCGCAGCACCCCGTCCCCGTGGTCCTGCGCGGCCGCGACGGCCACCCGTACCGGGCGGATCGACTTGTCGACCAACTCCCGGTACCACTGCGGCAGTTCATTGCCGGTGTTGTGCAGATACAGGCTCATCACCCGGAACCGCAGGTCGATGCTCCGGTGCCGCTCGACCTCCAGCATCCAGCGCGAGGTGATCCAGGCGAACGGGCAGGCGGGGTCGAAGTAGAAGTCGACGGCGGTGGTGCCGGTGTGCTCGATGGTGTTCATGGGACGAAGGTAGCGGTGGATTGGCACCGGGGTCCGGGCCATTCACACATCGTCCGGCTGGGCCACTTGGGAGCACACTCGGGCTCCGGGGTCAGGCGCCGGTCATCTCCACGAGCGCCTTGACCGTGTTCCAGTTGCGGGCCGTCGCGTCGATGCCCTTGAGCAGGGCGGGCTTCGCGAGCGCTTCGGCGAGCTTGGAGCGGCCGATGCCGTCGGGTGCGTACAGATAGAGGACCCGGTCGCCGAGGCGGAACGTGTCGGGCAGGAACGCCTTGATGTCGATGCCCGCGAAGCGCTCGGGGTCGGCCGGGCCGGAGAAGAACGTGGCGTGCAGCTGCTTGCCCTCCAGCTCGTCGGCCGGGAAGGGGCAGGCGTCCACGACGGCCTTCAGATAGGCGCCGGTGCGCACCATGCAGGCGACACGGAAGCCGAAGTGCTTCTCGATGGCCCGCTCCAGGTCGGCGGCGAGCGCGTCCGGGTCGTGGGAGTCACTGCTGAAGACCGCGTTGCCGCTGTTGAGATAAGTGCGTACGGAGCCGTGGCCGAGCTCGGTGAGCAGTGCTCTGAGCTCGGCCATCGGGACCTTCTTGTTGCCGCCCACATTGATCCCGCGCAGCAGGGCGGCGTACATCGTCGTCATGTCCACACAATAGGACGGCCCCCGTGCCTCGTGGGGGATGGCACGGAAGCCGTCGTTCACGACTGCCTGGGGACGGTTACTCGACGACCTTGAGCAGCTTGTTCGGGGTGCCCGCGCCGGGGTTGGAGATCTTGTCGGCGGTGGCTCCGCCGGTCAGCGCGTCCGAGACCTGGGCCGGGGTGGCGTCCTTGTGGCCCGCGAGGTAGACGGCGGCGGCGCCGACGACGTGCGGGGTCGCCATGGACGTACCCGAGATCGTCTTGGTGGCGTTGTCGTCCGTGTTCCAGTCGGAGGTGATGTCCGAGCCGGGGGCGTAGAGGTCCACCACCGAACCGAAGTTGGAGAAGTCCGACTGCTTGTCGTCCTTGGTGGAGGAGGCCACGGTGATCGCCTCCTTGACCCGGGAGGGCGAGCCCTGGCCCGCGTCGGTGGACTCGTTGCCCGCCGCCACACCGAAGGTCACACCGGCGGCGATCGCCTTCTGCACGGCCGTGTCGAGCGCGGGGTCGGCGCCGCCGCCCAGGCTCATGTTGGCCACCGACGGGCCCTGGTGGTTCTTGGTGACCCAGTCGATGCCCGCGACGACCTGCTCGGTGGTGCCCGAGCCCTGGTTGTCGAGGACGCGGACGGCGACGATCTTCGCCTTCTTGGCGACACCGTGCGCGGTTCCGGCGATGGTGCCGGCGACGTGCGTGCCGTGGCCGTTGCCGTCGTCGGCGGTGTTGTCGTTGTCGACCGCGTCGAAGCCGTAGGAGGCCCGGCCGCCGAGGTCCTTGTGGCTGATGCGGACGCCGGTGTCGATGACGTACGCGGTGACACCCTCACCCGCGCTGTCCGGGTAGGTGTACTTGCCGTCCCCGGCGGTCTCGGCCTGGTCGATCCGGTCGAGCCCCCACGACGGCGGGTTGGCCTGGCCGGCGGTGATGTGGAACTTCTTGTTCTGGACGACCTTGCCGACCGCCGGGTCGGCGGCGAGCCGCTTGGCCTCGGACTGCGAAAGCCCGCTCGCCGAGAACCCGTTGACCGTAGAGGCGTAGTCGCGCTGGAGCGTGCCGCCGTACTCGTCGGCGAGCTTGCGCTTGGCGTCCTGGGAGGCCTTCTCGTCCAGGAGGACGATGTAGCTGCCGTCGATCGCGCCCTTGGCGTCGAGCCCGTAGACCGTGCCCTCGGCCGGCGCGGCTGCGCCGGCCATCTGGGTGGTCATGACGGTGACTCCGGCCGCAGCCGCCACGGCGGTTATCCCGGCTGTGAGCTTGAGGCGGCTTTTGCGCTTGTGAGTTGCCATGAAGAGGGGTCTCCTCGTCAGATTCTGTGGGGGGTTGGCCTACCGGATGGAAACCTTCCGGGGCTGGTTCGAAACCCTTGCCGATTGACGAGCGCAGATCAAGGGCTCCACGCAGCTGTGACTTACACAACAAGGTTTCGTAATAAAAAACAGGCCAGCGCAGGTCAACTCGGGTGTTGTGCAGGGTTGGTGGACACTCCGTGGCGACACGCGAGCGGAACTTCCCCCTCAATCCGCTTTACGTGTAAGGGGCTTGCATCCAACTTGTAGGGGATGCCCCCACATCGCTGGGAGTAGACACCGGAGGGCCGGTTCACCAGGGAGCACGACGAGACGGCTGAATCCTGCCCCTAGCGTCGTACTCGGATGGCGGCGCCGGGCTGCCACCACTCATCAGGGGGCGTCACACCATGGTCAACGGGGTCACAAGAGTGCGCGGCGTAGCCGCGCGAGCCGGCGGGTGGAGCGCCCGTCACCGCTGGGCGGCGGTGGTGATCTGGGTGCTCTTCGTGGTTCTGGCCATGGGCATCGGCTCGGCGGCCGGGCGCGTCAACGTCAAGGACAACCAGTTGCCCGGCGAGGTCGGCCAGGCGCAGAAGATCATCGAAGACGCGGGGCTGAAGGAACCGGCCGGCGAGACCGTCTTCATCCAGGCCGTCGACGGCTCGACGAAGGCGACCGACCCCGCGTTCCACGCCGCCGTGGACGCCGTGATCAAGGCGGTCGACGCCACCGGCCAGGTCACCAAGGTGACCTCTCCGTACGCCGCGAAGACCCTCTCCAAGGACGGCCGCAGCGCGCTGATCCAGTTCGACGTGCTCGGCGACGCCGACACGGCGCCCGACCGCATCACACCGGTGCTCGACGCGGTGAAGAAGGTGCAGGGCGAGCACAAGGAGCTGCGGATCGAGGAGATCGGCAGCGCCAGCATGGGCAAGACGTTCAAGGACGCCTTCGGTGACGACTTCAAGAAGGCCGAGTACTCGGCGGTGCCCGTCGCCCTCGGCATTCTGCTCATCGCCTTCGGCGCCCTTGTCGCCGCCCTGCTGCCGGTGGCCCTCGCGCTCACGGCGATCATCGCCACCATGGGCCTGATGGCCATCGTCAGCCACCTCCAGGCGATGAGCGACACCGCCAACTCCGTGATGCTCCTGGTCGGTCTGGCCGTCGGCGTCGACTACTGTCTCTTCTATCTGCGCCGCGAGCGCGAGGAGCGGGAGGCCGGGCGCGATGCCCAGACGGCCCTGCGCATCGCCGCCGCGACCAGCGGCCGGGCCATCATCGTCTCCGGTGTCACCGTCTGCGTCGCGATGGCAGGCATGCTCTTCACCGGGCTCGCGGAGTTCGAGGCGATGGGTCTGGCCTCGCTGATGGTGGTCGCGGTGGCCATGGTCGGCTCGGTGACCGTGCTGCCCGCGCTCCTCTCGCTGCTCGGCGAGCGCGTCGAGAAGGGCCGGCTGCCGTTCCTGAACCGCATCAAGCGCGGCAAGCGGAACAACAACGGCGAGAGCCGCTTCTGGCGCGCCGTCCTCGGCGCGGTGCTGCGCCGCCCGAAGGCCGCCCTGGTGATGGCGGCGGGCGCGCTGATCGCGATAACCCTGCCGGCGGTCGGCATGCACACCCAGAACCTGACCCTTGACCAGGAGTTCGGTGACTCGCTGCCCATCGTCGGCACCTACGACCGCGTCAACGAGACCTTCCCCGGCGGCGCCAGCCCGGCCAACGTCGTCATCAAGGCCGCCGACATCAACACGCCGGAGGTCAAGCAGGCCATCGCGGACTTCCGTACGCAGGCGGTCAGCCGGGGCGCCTCGGACGGCCCCATCAAGATCACTCTGCACAGCGCGGAGAACATGGCGTTCGTCGACGTCCCGCTGATCGGCGGCTCCGACCAGAAGAAGGCGGAGAAGAGCCTCGACCTGCTCCGCGACCACGTACGGCCCGACACCCTGGGCAAGGTGCGCGGTCTGGAAGCGCCGATCACCGGTCAGGTCGCCGGGTCCAAGGACTTCAACGCCCGGATCGTCGGCGCGGTCACCCCGGTCTTCGCCTTCGTCGTGGTCTTCGCCTTCCTGCTGATGCTGCTCTGCTTCCGCTCGCTGACGATCGCCATCACCGCGATCGTGCTCAACCTCCTCTCGGTGGGCGCGGCCTACGGCATCCTGACCGCCGTCTTCCAGCACGGCTGGGGCGCCTCGCTGGTCGGCGCCGAGGGCGTCGGCGCGATCGTCTCCTGGCTGCCGCTGTTCCTGTTCGTGATCCTGTTCGGTCTGTCGATGGACTACCACGTGTTCGTGGTCTCCCGGATCCGGGAGGCCCGGCTCGCGGGCCGGACGACCCGCGACGCCATCCAGCACGGCGTGGTGACGACAGCCGGTGTGGTGACGAGCGCGGCGGTCATCATGGTGGCGGTGTTCGCGATCTTCGGCACGCTGTCGATGCAGTCGATGAAGCAGATGGGCGTCGGGCTCGCCACCGCCGTACTGATCGACGCCACGGTCATCCGGGGCGTACTGCTCCCGGCGGTCATGGCCCTGCTGGGCGAGCGCAACTGGTACCTGCCGAAGTGGCTGCGCTGGCTTCCGGACCTCACCCACGACGAGTCGGCCGCCGCGCCGCCGGTCACCGCCCACCACGGCGACGAGGACCGGGACCGGGTGGTCCGGGTCTGACCCCTCGCGGTCGTCACGGGCGAGGCGCGTGAGGCGTTACGAGCAGGGGCCCGGGGAGCAATGCTCCTCGGGCCCCTGCCTGTTGGGGCCCTCGCGGGTCGGGGCGGCTCCCCCTGGTGAGGCCCGGGGACCGGCGCCGGACATCAGCCCGTGAGGGCCACCGCGATCAGGTGCACTCCATTTACTGTCGCCCCCTTCGAAAGGCCCGGAACGGCCCTTTGGCCCTGGATCAGCGCTGATAGCGGGCCAGCACCAGGTTCCCGTCCTTGACCAGGCGTTTTCGTAGTTGGCCGAGGTCGATCGCACCGCTGTAGTACTCCTGGAGCGCGGGGGTCGCGACCTTGTCCTTCCATTCCGGGTATCCCCGCACCGACTGCGCGGGGGCCGAGCGCAGTGCCCCCGCGAGCGCGGCGCCGGTCGCCCAGCCGTACCGCGCGGTGTGCAGGGCCGGGTCCTTCAGCGCGGCGGTCCCCGTCGGCAGCATCCAGTCGCCCTGCGCGAGCCGGACCATGTTGCGCGGCTGCAGCAGGAAGCCGATGAACTCGGCCGCCTCCTTCTTGTGCGGGCTGTCCTCGGCCACCGAGAGGGTCTGCGGGCTGACCCCCTGCGCGAGGCCTTCGCTTCCGGCCGGGGCGGGGAGAACGGTCCACTCGAAACCCTTGGGCGCCTGCTGGACGATCTGCTGACGGTACGAGAAGCCCAGCGCGGCCATCGCGTACCTGCCGCCGAAGAAGCCCGGCAGGGTGTCGGACCCGCCCATGCCGAGCGTGGTCCGCGCGGCGCTCCCGTCCACGTTGACCTGATCGTGGACGACCGAGGGGACGGCCGCGTCGGCCTCCCCGAACGCCACCTTCACCTTGCCGTCGGCCGCCCGGTGGAACAGCCGGCCGCCGGTGGAGAGCCCCAGGTTCAGCGTGATCGACACGGGCTCCTTGAGCGGCCAGGCGATCCCGTACCGCCCCTTGCCGCTCAGATTCTTCGCGACCTCCCGGAACTCCTCCCAGGTCCAGGGCTGTTCGGCAGTGGGGATCCGCACCCCGGAAGACTTGAGGATCTTGGTGTTGGCGATCAGGACCCTCGGCTCCTGTAGGAACGGCACTCCGTACACCCCCTTCCCGAACGTCGCCGTCTCCCAGCTCCGTGCGGGGATGTCCGCCTTGAGTCCGGAGGGAAGCAGGGTGCGCAGATCGGCGAGGTAGCCGCCGTAGGCGAAGTCCGCGAGGTCGTCGGACGCGTCATGGATGACGTCCGGCGCCTCGCCGCCCTCGAACGCGGTGAGCAGCTGGTCGTGGACGGTGTCCCAACTGCCCTGTACATACTGGACCTGGACCTCGGGGTGTGCCGCGTTCCACTCCCCCACCAGCGCCTCGGTGGCCGCCACCGACTCCTTCTGCCAGGCCAGCGACTGGAAGCGGAGCCTGACCTTCCCGCCGGCGCCCGAGCCGCTGTCCGAGCAGCCGGTGAGGGTGGAGAGCAGGAGGGCGAGCACAACCCCGGCCAGGATCAACAGGCGTGCGCGCATCAGCTCTTCACCGCCCCGGCGAGCATTCCGCTGGTGATCCGCCGCTGGATGACGGCGAAGACGGCCAGCGACGGCAGGGTGGCGAGGAAGGCGGCCGCCGCGAGCGGACCCAGGTCGGCTGCCCCCTCCGCGCCGAGGAAGTGGGTGAGGACGACCGGCAGGGTCTGCTTCTCCGGTGTCTTGAGGAGAACGAGCGCGAAGAAGAATTCGTTCCACGCGGTGATGAAGGCGAAGAGCCCGGTGGCCACGATGCCGGGCGCGAGCAGCGGCGCGGTGACCGAGACCAGCGTGCGCAGCCGCCCCGCCCCGTCCACGGCCGCCGCCTCCTCCAGCTCCAGGGGAACGGCCCGGACGTACCCGACGAGCATCCACAGCGCGAACGGCAGCGACCACACCACGTACACCATGACCAGCCCCGCCAACGAGTTGATGAGGTGGAGGTTCTTCAGGACCAGGAAGAGCGGAATGATCAGCAGGACGAAGGGGAACGCCTGGCTGACCACCACCCAGCCGGTCGCCGCCGTCGCCAGCCTGCCCCGTCTGCGCGCCATCACGTACGCCATCGGGGTCGCCACGACCACGGCGATCAGCGCGGCCGAGACCGCCGCCGCCAGGCTGTTGAGCCCCGCGCGCAGCAGCGGCTGTTCGTCGAAGGCCTGCCGGAAGTTGTCGAGGGTGGGGTGCCTGGGGATCCACGTCGGGTGCAGCGAGCCCAGTTCGCGTGCGGGCTTGAAGGCCGTGGAGATCAGCCACAGGAACGGGAACGCCAGGAAGACGAGATAGCCCAGGAGCGCCAGATACTGCCCGGCGCGCCCCCATGAGCCGGTCGAACCGGTGGAACCGGTGGAACCGGTACGGAACGTCATCCGTCCTCACCTCCGCTGAGCCGCGCCACCAGGTGGAAGGCGAGGAACACCGAGATCACCGCGACCATCACACAGCCCATCGCCGCCGCGTACCCGAACTGGCCGTACCGGAAGGCCTCTTCGTAGGCGAAGAGCATGGGCAGCCGGGTCTTGCCGCCCGGGCCGCCGTTGGTCAGCACATAGACCAGGGCGAACGAGTTGAAGTTCCAGATGAAGTTGAGCGCGGTGATCGCCAGCGCCACGGGTCTGAGCGCGGGCCAGGTCACCGTACGGAACCGGCGCCAGGCGCCCGCGCCGTCCATCGCGGCCGCCTCGTGCAGCTCGTGCGGGGTGTTCTGGAGCCCGGCGAGCAGGGCCACCGTCGTCTGCGGCAGACCCGCCCAGACGCCGACGACGATGACGGCGGGCAGCGCGGTGCCGAGTCCGGTCAGCCAGTCCCGGCCGTCACCGAGCCCGAGGTCGCCGATCGTCTCGTTGAGGATTCCCGCGTCCGGGTTGTAGACGAGCCGCCACATGATGCCGACGACGACCTCCGGCATCGCCCAGGGGATGATCGCGAGCGCCCTCGCCAGCCATCGGAAGCGGAGGTTCTGGTCGAGCAGCAGGGCGAGCCCGAGGGCGAGCAGGAACTGGGGCACGGTGACCCCGACCGCCCAGAGCAGGCCGATCCTGAACGACTCCCAGAACAGGGTGTCGTGCAGCAGGTCCCTGAAGTTGAGCAGCCCGGTCCACTGGGTGGGCGTGGTACGGCCCGCCTGGGAATCGGTGAAGGCCAGGGCGATGCCGTAGAGCAGTGGTCCGACGCTCAGTACGAGGATCGGGATCAGCGCGGGCAGGACCAGGAACCAGGCCCCGTGGTCCGGGGGTTTGCCGGAGCGCCTGCCGGAGCGTCTGCCGGAGCGCCTGCCCGACCGCGCCGTTGCGGTGACCCATGTCATTGTTCGACCCCTTTGCCGGGATTGCCGAATGACCCCCGTCATCGTGCTGACGGTCCGTCGGTTCGTCAAGACGACCTGCCTCCTCTCCGAGACGACCTGCGTGAATGCGAGACTTGGCCGGTACGGAACGATCACCGGGAGCGAACAGTGGACGAGGCACGGGCGCGCGAGGTACTGGCCGTGGCGGGACTCGACGCGGCACGGACGGGCACGCCGAAGGCAGGCGCGGCGGCCACGGCAGGTGCGTCCGGCACAGCGGGCACGGCGGACGGGAACAACCCCGCCGAAGCCCCCGCCGAGTTGATCGCCCTCGGTGAGAACGCCGTCTTCGCGACCGGCGACCTGGTGATCAAGGTCGGCCGCGACGCGACCCGCCACCCCGAACTCCTGGCGCGGGCCGAGCGCGAGGTCGCCATCGCGGGCTGGCTCGCGGAGTGCGGCGTCCCGGCGGTGCGGGCCGCCGAGCCCGCGCCCCGGCTGGTGGACGGCCACCCGGTGACGCTCTGGCACCGGCTGCCCGCCGCCGTCCGCCCCACGGGCCCGCGCGACCTCGCCGAACTGCTGCGGCTCGTCCACGCCCTGCCCGCCCCGTCCTTCGCCCTGCCCCGCCGCGAACTGCTCGGCGGGGTGGAGCGCTGGCTGCGACTGGCCGGCGACGCGATCGACCCCGCCGACGCGGCCTACCTCCGCGCCCGCCGGGACGGCTTCGCCGACGCGGCCGCCGCCCTCACCCCCCACCTCCCGCCGGGCCCCATCCACGGCGACGCGTTGCCGCGCAACGTCCATGTCGGCCCCGACGGCCCGGTCCTGGTCGACCTGGAGACGTTCTCCGCCGACTTCCGGGAGCACGACCTGGTGGTCATGGCTCTCTCCCGGGACCGGTACGGGCTGCCGGACGAGCAGTACGACGCGTTCACCGAGGCGTACGGGTGGGACGTTCGGGAGTGGGACGGGTGCGCGGTACTGCGCGGCGCCCGGGAGACGGCCAGCTGCGCCTGGGTCGCCCAGCACGCACCGGCCAACCCCAAGGCGCTCGACGAGTTCCGCCGCCGGGTCGCCTCACTGCGGGACGGGGATCCCGAGGTCCGCTGGTACCCGTTCTGAACCGGCACGCCGTGAGCAAGGGCGCCTCGTCGTGAGCAAGGGCGCCTCGTCGTGAGCAAGGGCGCCTCGTCGTGAGCAAGGGCGCCTCGTCGTAAGCAAGGGCGCCTCGTCGTAAGCAAGGGCGCCTCGTCGTAAGCAAGGGCGCCTCGTCGCGAACCGCCACGCCTCGTTGTGAGCCGATGCACCTCGATGTGAGCCGCGGCACCGCCCTCCGGCGCACCCCCGCCCCGCCCGCGCCGGTCGCGTGTCTCAGCCCTGGGCCGGAGCCAGTTCCCGTACCGGCCACACCGGGTCGACTATCGCGTCCAGCGTGCCCTTCCTGCGCAGGAACCGCTGGAAGTCGGCGGCCCACGCCGCGTACCACTCGATCTGCTGCTCGTGCAGATCCGCCGGAAGCAGCCGGGCGACCTGCGGATGGCGCTCGGCTATCGCCACGGCCACCCGGACCGCCGCCAGCGCGTCCGCGCCCGCCTCATGGGCGCCGTCGAGCACCACTCCGTACTCCACACACACCGCCTCCAGTGTCCGCTTGCCCTTGCGGTAGCGGTCGACCGCACGGTCGATCGTGTACGGGTCGACGACCGGGCCCATGGCCGCGCCGCCCAGCCGGTCGGTGAGCGACGGCAGTCCGTGCCGACGGAGTTCGGCCGCAAGGAGCGTCAGGTCGAAGGCCGCGTTGTAGGCCACGACCGGCACGCCCTGCGCCCAGTAGCCCGTGATCGTCTCCGCTATCTCGTCGGCGACCTCGCGCACCGGGCGGCCTTCCGACGCCGCCCGCTCGTTGCTGATGCCGTGGATCGCCGAGGCCTGCGCCGGGATCCGGATCCCCGGGTCCGCCAGCCAGTTCCGCTGCCGGACCGGCTCACCGCCCTGGACGCCGACGATCGCGGCCGTCACGATCCGCGCCTCCAGCGGGTCCGTACCGGTCGTCTCCAGGTCGAATCCGACCAGCGGTTCGCGGTGCCACCCCATCTTGGCCCTCCCTTTTGGTGCTCTCCCCCAGTGACGACCAGCCTCGCACGCACCACTGACAACGGGTCCCGGGCCGCCCGGCGGCCGGTCAGGAGACGGGCCGCGAGTCGGCCCACACCGACTCGAATTCCTCCCGGTATGTCTCGAAAAGCCCGTGTTCCGTATCCTGGTCGGGGCGCACGACGTCCCGCCGCGCTCCCCCGCGCAGCACCAGCACCGGCGCCTCCATCCCGCGCGCCCGGCGCAGATACGACTGGACGACCGCGAGGCCGTCGGTGCCGTCCCCGTCGACCAGGTACGCCGTGAAGCGCGGGGTCTCGTCGAACACCTGGATCTCGAAGGCCCCGGGGTCGCGCAGCCGGGCCCGCACCCGCCGCATGTGGAGGATGTTCATCTCGACCGAGCGGCTCAGCTCGCCCTTCTTCAGCCCCAGTTCGCGCTCGCGCCGCTTGACCGCGCTGCTCGCCGGGTTGAGGAAGAGCAGCCGGACGCGACAGCCCGACTCGGCGAGCCGCACGAGCCGGCGCCCCGAGTAGTTCTGGACCAGCAGATTGAGGCCGATGCCTATCGCGTCGAGCCGGCGGGCCTGGCTGAACAAGTCCTCGGCGGGGAGCTGGCGCTGCAGCCGCACCCGGTCGGAGTGGACCGAGACCACGTCCGCGTACCGGTCCCCCACCAGGTCCTCGACCGCGTCGATGGGCAGCCGGTGCGCGGCGGGCGCGCCCGCGCCGCCGCCCAGCACGTCGAGCAGCCGGGCCGAGGCCCGCTCGGCCTGGGCCAGGACCGCCTCGTTGAGCGCGCGGTTGCGCGAGACCACGTTCCGCGCGACCTCCAGCTCGTCCAGGGCGAGTTCGACATCGCGCCGGTCGTCCACGTACGGCTCGAAGCACGGCCAGTGCTGCACCATCAGCTCGCGCAGCTGCGGCAGGGTGAGGAAGCTCAGGACGTTGTCGTCGGCGGGGTCGAGCAGATAGCCCTTGCGGCGCGAGACCTCCCGTACGGCGACGGCCCGCTGCACCCACTCCTGCCCGGCCGGACCCGCCGCCGCGACCACCCAGTCGTCGCCGTGGACCGGCTCGTAGATGGGGCGCAGCACGGCGGCCACCACGGCCCGCAGCCGCTGCTCCACCAGGTTCAGCCAGATGTACGCCCGGCCGGCCCGCTGCGCGCGCGTACGTACCTCACTCCAGTCGTCCGTGCCCCAGTCCAGTTCCGCCCCGATCTCCACCGGACGCGCCACGGACACCGCGCCGGGCGGGATGTCGCCGGACTCACCCTCGTGACCCGTGTCACCAGGGGGCAGCTCCAGCCCTCCCGAGCTCACCCGCGCACCGCCTTCCGGTCCCCCTCCAACGATCAAGGAAGAGTACTCCGCGAGCAGGAGGCGGTGCAGCCGGATGGAAAGGCTGTTTCTCAACTCCCGTGTCGACGTGATCCGTTCCGCGCGGCGCGTTCGGAGGGAGTGAGCTGATTCATAGCGGTTCCACCTGGGCCGGGACCCCGGGCAGCCCCGGAAGCTGGCCGGATCCGTTCCGCGCAGGCCGTCCGGATCGCCCCGGGTACCAGCCCCCTACGGGGGTAACCGCTGTGGGGATCACCCTCCGGAGCACTCCGGCGTCCTAGGGGACGGACTTCTTTTCCGGGAGGATCTGCGTCAAGTGCCCCTCAGTACCCGGATCAGAAGTGGAAGAGTCTTGCCCATGCAGGTGTGGCCGGGACAGGCGTACCCACTCGGCGCCACGTACGACGGCGCCGGGACCAATTTCGCGGTCTTCTCGGAGGCCGCCCGCCGGATCGAGTTGTGCCTCCTGCACGACGACGGGTCGGAGACGGCGGTGGAGCTGCGCGAGAGCGACGCGTTCGTGCGCCACGCCTATCTGCCCGGAGTGATGCCGGGTCAGCGCTACGGCTTCCGCGTGCACGGCCCGTACGAGCCGCAGAAGGGGCATCGCTGCAACTCGGCGAAACTGCTCCTCGACCCCTACGCGCGCGCTGTCAGCGGGAGCATCGACTGGGGCGAGGCGGTGTACGGCTACTACTTCGACCGCCCCGACGCCCGCAACGACATGGACTCGGCCCCGCACACCATGACATCGGTCGTGGTCAACCCGTACTTCGACTGGGGCGACGACCGGCCACCGCGCACCGAGTACCACCGCACGGTGCTCTACGAGGCCCATGTGAAGGGCCTGACGATGCTCCACCCGGAGCTTCCCCCGGAGATGCGCGGCACCTACGCGGCCCTGGCGCACCCCGCGGTCATCGGCCATCTGACGGAACTGGGGGTCACCGCACTGGAGTTGATGCCGGTGCACCAGTTCGTCAACGACCACCGGCTCGCGGACGAGGGGATGTCCAACTACTGGGGTTACAACACCATCGGATTCTTCGCCCCGCACAACGCCTACGCCTCCTGGGGCGACCGGGGGCAGCAGGTCCTGGAGTTCAAGCAGGCGGTACGGGCGCTGCACGAGGCCGGGATCGAGGTCATCCTCGACGTGGTCTACAACCACACGGCCGAGGGCAACCACCTGGGCCCCACGCTCTCCTTCCGCGGCCTGGACAACGCGCAGTACTACCGGCTCGCCGACGATCCGCGCTACTACGAGGACACCACCGGCACCGGGAACTCGCTCCTGATGCGCTCGCCGCACGTCCTCCAGCTGATCATGGACTCGCTGCGGTACTGGGTGACCGAGATGCACGTGGACGGTTTCCGCTTCGACCTCGCGGCGACGCTGGCCCGGCAGTTCCACGAGGTGGACCGTCTGTCGTCGTTCTTCGACCTGGTGCAGCAGGACCCGGTGGTGAGCCAGGTGAAGCTGATCGCGGAGCCCTGGGACGTCGGCGAGGGCGGCTACCAGGTGGGCAACTTCCCACCTATGTGGACGGAGTGGAACGGCAAGTACCGCGACACCGTACGGGACCTGTGGCGGGGCGAGCCGCGCACCCTCGCGGAGTTCGCCGGGCGGCTCACCGGCTCCTCCGACCTCTACCAGGACGACGGGCGGCGGCCGCTGGCCTCCATCAACTTCCACACCTGCCACGACGGGTTCACCCTGCACGACCTGGTCTCGTACAACCAGAAGCACAACGAGGCCAACAAGGAGGGCAACCGGGACGGCGAGAGCCACAACCGGTCCTGGAACTGCGGCGCCGAGGGCGACACCGAGGACGCGGGCGTGGTGGAGCTGCGCGAGCGCCAGATGCGCAACTTCATCGCCACCCTGATGCTGTCGCAGGGCGTGCCGATGCTCAGCCACGGCGACGAGTTCGCCCGCACCCAGCACGGCAACAACAACGCCTACTGCCAGGACAGCGAGCTCAGCTGGGTGAAGTGGCCCGACCCGGGCAGCGACCCGGAGGGGACGCTGCTCTCCTTCACCCGGACGATGGTGTGGCTCAGGCGCGACCACCCGGTGTTCCGGCGCCGCCGCTTCTTCCACGGCCGGCCGGTGGAGGGCACCCACGACGAACTGTCGGACATCGCCTGGTTCACCCCTGAGGGTGAAGAGATGACCCAGCAGGACTGGCAGGCGGCGAGCGCCAAGGCACTGACGGTCTTCCTCAACGGCAACGCGATCTCGGAGCCCGGCCCGCGCGGCGAGCGCATTACTGACGACTCGTTCCTGCTGATGTTCAACGCGAGCGCCGAGACCATCGACTTCCTGGTGCCGGTCAACCACGGCAGGCAGTGGCAGGTGGTGGTCGACACGGGCCGCCGCGAGGGGGTGCCGCCGGGCGAGGGAGCCAAGGTGACGGCGGGCGAGCGGGTCACCCTCGTGGGGCGGAGTCTGTCGGTGCTGCGGCGTCCGGCCTGAGCGGGCGCGGGGCGGGGGCGCCGGAGGCGGCCGGTGCGGGTGTGAGCGGGGCTCGCGCCTGCGGGGCCCGCTGGCCGGCTTCAGCGGCCCGGCCGGCCTCAGCGGCCGTCTGCGGGCCCGGGGATCCCTCGGGCCGGGGACCGCCAGGCCCCGTACGGACCGCGAGAGGACCGCGCAGGGCCGCCGCGGCCACCGTGACCGCGAAGGCCGCCACCGGCCCGTGGTCCTGGGCCGGCCGCCCCGACACCGCGAGGGCGAGCGCCTGCCCGCCGGCGATCCCGCTGGTGAGGAAGGCCATGGACTCGGACCAACCGGGCGGCGGGGACAAGCCGTTCGGTCAGCGCGAAGAGGGCGGTCAGATGCGGGGCTTACGCCACGCCGAGAACGACCACCGCCGCGTAAAGAGTTCCCAGCGACCCCACGAAGAGCAGCGGCACGGAGAGCACCATTAGGGCGGCGGTGGCGATCCGCCAACGCGCGCGTAGCGCGAGCCTTTCCGGTACGGCGACCATGGCGAGGCCCGCCACCGCGCTCATCACACCCATCGCGGCGTACACGAGCCCGGTCCGCGACGCTCGGTCCAGCCGCTCGGTGAGGGTGGTGACAGCCGCCTGGGAGGAGCCGACCACGGCGTCCTGGAGCACCATGGTGACGCGCAGCGCCTACACCGCTCGCGGCAGCCGGGTGCGCGGCGCCCTGACGTGCTCCTCGGCCACCACCTGCCCGGCGGTCGGCTGCAGGGCGAAGGCGGTGCCGCAGACGGCGGGCAACCCGGCCGCGACCAGTAGCGCGACCGCCGGGTGGGCGAGGGCGGCGGCGAGCCCGACGAAGGCGGGTCCGAACACGAACGACACCTCGTCGAGGGTGCCTTCGAAGGAGAGCGCCGCCACCACGGTCCGCTCATCGGTGCCCGCGCGCCGCGCCAGGGGCACGGTCCGGCTCCGGCCAGCGGGCCGACCTGCGGCACGCCGGCCCCGGCGAGCGCCCCCAGCAGCGCCAGCCGGCCGGTCCCGGCGTGGGCGAGCGCGGCCAGGACGAGGCGGTGACGGCGGCCGCGTTGACGAGCGCCGCGGCGAGCACCACGCCCCGCTGCCCGTGCGGTCGACGGCGCGGCCCGCGAGCGGGCCGCCGGCGGTCTGGCCGAGGGCGAGCGCGCCGCCCGCGAGCCCGGCCGTGGCCAGGCCGCCACTGCTCTCGGCGACCAGCAGCACGCTGCCCAGCCGGCCCATGGCCGTCGGCAGCCGTCCGAGGAACGAGACGACGGGGAGCAGCGGCCCGGTGAGGGCGATGACCTTGCGATACGTGTGCAGGGCTCCGGACATCAGGCGAAGCTGACGCGGCAGACGGGTGCGGGCGCATGGGCCGGAGGCACAGAAGCCGCGTATCGGGGTACGTACGTTCGCATGACACCCACTGCGACCTACCGGCTGCAGCTCCAGCCGGACTTCCCCTTCCGTGCCGCCGAGCGTGCCGTGCCGTATCTGGCCTCGCTCGGGGTGTCGCATCTGCATCTGTCGCCGGTCCTGGAGTCGGTGCCGGGGTCGACGCACGGCTATGACGTCGTCGACCACGCGCGCGTACGCGAAGAGCTCGGCGGCGAGGAGGGGCTGCGGCGGCTCGCCCGCACCGCCCGGGCGGCCGGGCTCGGCCTGGTGCTCGACATCGTCCCGAACCACATGGCGGCGGCACCGCGCCACAACCGGCAGCTGTGGGAGGTACTGCGCGAGGGCCCCGACTCGCCGTACGCCCCATGGTTCGACATCGACTGGGCGGCAGGCGGCGGCAAAGTGCTGCTGCCGGTCCTCGCCGGGCCGGTCGGGGGCGAGTTGGACCGGCTGACGGTGGACCGGGAAAAGGGGGTACTGGCGTACGGGGAGGCGCACGAGTTCCCCTTGCGCGCCGGTACGGAGGAGCTGCCCCTGCCCGAGCTGCTGGACGCCCAGTGGTACCGGCTCGGCTGGTGGCGCCTGGCCCGCACCGAGCTCAACTACCGTCGCTTCTTCACCATTTCGGAGCTCATCGGCGTCCGGGTGGAGGACGAGGACGTCTTCGCCGCCACCCACGCCAAGGTGCTGGAGCTGGTCCGGGACGGGGTGGTGGACGGGCTGCGGGTGGACCACCCGGACGGGCTGGCCGATCCCGAAACGTATCTGCGGCGCCTGAACACGGCGACCGGTGGTGCCTGGACGGTGGTGGAGAAGATCCTCGCCCGCCCCGAGCCGCTGCCGTCCGGGTGGACGGTCGCCGGGACGACCGGCTACGACGCGCTCCGCCGGATCGACGGCCTCTTCACCGATCCGGCCGGGCATCGGGAACTTCTGGGCCACTACCAGGAGTTCACGGGTCAGGAAGACAACCGGGGCGGGCACTGGGAGCCGACCGCACGCCGTGCCGCGTACGAGGTGGTCACGCATGACCTGGCCGCCGAAGTGGACCGCCTGACGCGCGCGGCGGCCCGGCTGTGCGCCCGCGACCCGGGGCTGCGCGACCACGCGCCGTGGGCACTGCGCCTCGCCCTGTGCGAGCTGCTGGTCCGGATGCCGGTCTACCGCCCGTACCGGACCGGCGCGCAGGAGGTGCTGACCCAGGAGATGGCGCGCCAGGCGCGGGAGGCTTTCGCGGTACCGGAGGAGGCCGCGGCGGTCGACACCGTACGGGATCTGGTGCTCGGTCAGTACGGGACCGGGGCCGGCACCAACGACCCCGAACTGCGCTCCTTCCAGGCACGTTTCGCGCAGACGTCGTCGGCTTTGCGTGCAAAGTCCCTGGAAGACACGGCGTTTTATCGATACGTGGCCCTCCTGTCCGCCAACGAGGTGGGCGGCGACCCCGGGCAACCATCCGTGTCCCCCGACGAGTTCCACACCTACTGCACCCGCATTGCCCGCGACTGGCCGACGACCGGGACCGTGCTGTCCACGCACGACACCAAGCGCAGTGCGGACGTACGGGCGCGGATCGCCGTACTGTCCGAGTGCCCGGGGCAGTGGAGGGCCCTGCTCGATCAGCTCTCCGGGCCGCCCTCGCCCGATCCGCAGCTGGCCTGGACGGCCTGGCAGACGGCGGTCGGCCTGGGCGGCACCGGTCTCACCGAGGAGCGGCTGGGCGGCGCCCTGCTCAAGGCCGCGCGCGAGGCGGGGCTGCGTACGAGCTGGACCGAACAGGATCCGGTGTACGAGCGGGCGCTGACCGACTTCGCCGCGTCCGGCCCCGCCGGGGTGCTCGCGGCGCGGATCGCGGAGTTCTCCCGCGGCCTGGCGTCGGCCACGCGCGCGAACGTGCTGGGGGCCGCGCTGGTGCATCTGACGATGCCGGGCGTGCCGGATGTGTACCAGGGCTCGGAGTCGGAGTGCCTGACGCTGGTAGACCCGGACAACCGACGCCCGGTGTACTTCCCGGAGACCGGCCTGGACTCGCCCCTGGACGAGAAGGGCGAGGTATCCGTGGCGGCTCTTCGGCTGAGGCGGGAACTTCCGGAGGTGTTCGGGGAGTTGAGTACGTACGAGCCGCTGATCGCCACCGGGCCGGCCGCCGACCACTGCCTCGCGTTCTCCCGTTCCGGCGAGGCGGTGACAGCGGTGACCCGGCTCTCCCTGCGGCTGGCCGAGTCGGGCGGCTGGGGCCCGACGGAGCTGGCGCTGCCGGAGGGAGTGTGGGCCGACGTCCTGAGGACCGACCGCTCCGGACAGTCCCACCACTCCAGCCGCTCCGGCCAATCCGGCCGGGAGTTCAGGGGGGTGGTGAAGCTGCGCGATCTGTTCGCCGACCGTCCGGTCGCGCTGCTCAGGCGGGTCGTACGAGAAGGGTCCGCGGGGCCCGGGTGAGCAGCCCGGTCTCGGTGGGCCGGAAGCCCTCGGCCCACCGGAGCTTCGGCATGGCCTCGCACAGCGCCCGCACCGCGCACTCCGCCTGAAGTTCGGCCACGCGCGCGGACGGGCAGTCCGGGGGACCGAAAGCGAGCTGGGCCGGAGCGGTGCGGCGGGGGTCGAACCGGTCCGGGGCGGCGAACCGATCGGGGTCCCGCCCCGCGGCCCCGACCAGCAGGGCGACCGCGGCGCACGCAGGGATGGTGCCGTCCGCTATGCGGGTGTCCCCGCCCGCCCGCCTCAGCACGACATGGACGGGCGGGTTCCGCCGCAGGGACTCGCCCCACGCGGCCGTAAGGGCGCCCGGCGCGTCCCGCACGGCTGCCCACTCATCCGGACGATCAAGGAGGTTGGCGAGAAAGGAGGAAAGCGCCTTGCCGATCAGGGCGGACCGATCGGCGCAGAGCACGGCCGGCGACGCGGCCGGGCCCGCACGCCGGCCCCCGGCCCGGCTGCCGCCTGCCAGCTCCGCGCACGACAGCCCCAGTGCGGTGGCGGCGGTCCCCACGGGCAGCCAGTGGCAGAACTCCGCGGCCAAGTCCGCCACTTCGCGCTGCGCCAGCCGCCGCGCCAGCACGAAAGCAGTCCGCTCGGACACCTCGCGCAGAACCCCGAACGCCTCGTCGTCCACCTCGCGGCGGGGCCCCTCGCACCACACCTCACCGGGCCAACAGCACGGCCCACGCCGCGGCCGGACCAGCCCGGGGTCGCCCAGCGCGGCCGCGACATCCCCGTACCGGCTGACCAGCCACGCCCCGAGCCGGTCGTCCCACAGGAGGGGGTACGACTCGCGCAGGGTGCGATAGAAGCCGTACCGGTCGCTCACCGCTTCGGGGCCGAGGAGGGAGGGGGCAGCGGGCGCGCCGGGCGCGGGGGCACCTGCGTGGGACGCAGGGCCCGCTGGGGCAACCGCGTGGGGCCCGGGGCCGCCAAGGGCAGCCGCACGGGCCACGGGATCCGGCAGGCCGACCGCGTCCGGCGCGAGGTCCACCGGGCGAACCGCGTCAGGCCCGGAGCCCGCCGGCACCGCGTCAGACCCGAGGCCCACCGGCACGACCGCGTCGCGCACGAGGTCCACCGCCCCCAGAACCTCAGACGCAGGGTCCGCCGGCACAACCGCCGCAGCCCCACTCGCGGCGCCACGGCCCGTCGGCGCGGCCGGACGCGGCATCGGCGGTATCGGTGCGCCCGGGTCGACCGGCATGAGGTGTCCTCCCCGGTCGGCGCCCGGGTGGGCGCGGTTGTTCTCAGCGGACCACCGGCGCCTCGCAGTCGCGATCGGCGTTCGGCCGTACGGGTGACACGCCCTTGCCCCCGTACGGCGCGGACCTGCGCAGCAGCTCGGCGAAGGCGGCCGCCGCACCGGTCAGCTCCACGCGGGAGAAGACCGCGAGGGCCCGCTTCCACGGCGGGTCGACGGGCAGCACCACGCAGTCCTCACCGATCCCGCCGCGGACCACGTGCGACGGGGCGGCGACGACACCGACCCCGGCCGCGGCCATCCGTACCGCCGTGGAGGTGTGCTCGGTGCGCAGGGCGGTGCGGGGCGCGAAGCCCGCTCTGCCGCAGACCAGGTCGAGGAACGGCACCCCGTCGACCGACGGCTCCATCGCACACCGCACCCAGTCGTGGTCCGCCAGCTCTTCCAGCCGCACGCTCGACCGCCCGGCAAGCGGGTCGTCGAAGGGGACGATGAGGGCGATCTCCTCGTCCCCGACCTCGACCACCGGCCCGTCCCAGCGGCGCGGCCGGGGTCCCACGGCGAGGTCGGCCGTGCCGCGTTCGAGCTCTTCCTCCAGCGCCTCGGTGGAGGCGTACTCGTGCAGGACGAGGCCGACGCCCGGGTGGTCACGGCGCCAGCGGGCGAAGACGTCGGGGAGGACGCCCACGGCCACCGAGTGCACGGCCGCGATGTGCAGTTCGCCGCCCTGTGCCCCGGCCGAGGCGCGAGCCGCCCGCTGGGCGCGTGCGGCGCTGCGCACGGCGAGCTGGGCGTGGGGCAGGAAGGCGCGGCCCATGGGGGTGAGCCGCACCCCGCGCGGCAGCCGTTCGAGCAGTTCGCCGCCGACGGACCTCTCCAGCGCCTTGATCTGGTGGGAGAGCGCGGGCTGGGTGACGTGCAGCAGCTCGGCCGCGCGTGTGAAGGAGGACTCCTCGACGACCGCGACGAAGTACTCCATCTGCCGAAGACTCACTCCGACCCCACTTCTCCCATTAAGCGTTTCCCATAAGCGTTTTCCCATAAGCATTGTGCATCGACCCCACAAGAACATTGCCTTGGACTCATGGCAAGGTCCGGACGGAGGCTGGACCCATGACCCAGAACTCCGCAACCCCCGTGCACCACACATCAGATGTGAACCGCGTGCCCGATGTGATCGTGATCGGCGGCGGCACCGGCGGCTACTCCACCGCGCTGCGCGCCGCCGCCCTCGGCCTGACGGTCGTCCTGGCCGAGCGCGACAAGGTCGGCGGCACCTGCCTGCACCGCGGCTGCATCCCGAGCAAGGCGATGCTGCACGCAGCCGAGCTCGTCGACGGCATCGCCGAGGCCCGCGAGCGATGGGGAGTGAAGGCCACGCTCGACTCGGTGGACTGGCCCGCCCTGGTCGCCACCCGCGACGACATCGTCTCCCGCAACCACAAGGGCGTGGAGGGCCACCTCTCGCACGCCCGGGTCATGGTGGTCCGGGGCAGCGCGCGGCTGACCGGATCCCGGACCGTACACATGGAGGGGCACGGCGAGTTCACCGCCCGGCGCGGCATCGTCCTCGCCACGGGCTGCCGCCCCCGGATGCTGCCCGGTCTGGAGGCCGACGGACGGCGTGTGGTCACCAGCGACGACGCGCTCTTCGCCCCTGGCCTTCCACAGTCCGTCCTGGTCCTCGGCGGCGGCGCGATCGGTGTCGAGTACGCCTCCTTCCACCGCTCGATGGGCGCCGATGTCACCCTGGTCGAGGCCGCCGACCGGCTCGTGCCGCTCGAAGACGCCGATGTGAGCCGCCACTTGACCCGTGGCCTGAAGAAGCGCGGCATCGACGTCCAGACCGGCGCCCGCTTCCTGAGCGCGGAGATCCTGGAGAGCGGCGTACGAGCGACCGTGCGCACCGCGCGCGGCGAGACCCGTACCGTCGAGGCCGAGCGGCTGCTGGTCGCCGTGGGCCGGGCCCCGGTGACCGACGGGCTCGGCCTGGCCGCGGCCGGACTGGCCACGGACGAGCGCGGATTCGTGGCCCCCGCCGACTGGACCCGGCTCGAAACCGCCGTTCCCGGCATCCATGTCGTCGGTGATCTGCTGCCCCCTCCTTCCCTCGGCCTGGCCCACGCCTCGTTCGCCGAGGGCCTGCTGGTGGCCGAGACCCTCGCCGGTCTGGCATCACCGCCGGTCGACTACGCGGCGGTGCCCCGTGTCACGTACTCCTCTCCGCAGACCGCGTCGGTGGGTCTGACCGAGGCGGACGCCCGCAACCGCGGACACGACGTCGTCGTCAACTCGATGCCCCTGACGGCCGTCGCCAAGGGGATGGTGCACGGCCAGAGCGGTGTGGTGAAGGTCGTGGCCGAGCGCGACGGGCAGGTCCTCGGCGTCCATCTCGTGGGCCCCCATGTCTCCGAGATGATCGCCGAGTCCCAGCTGATCGTCGGCTGGGCCGCCGAACCGTCCGATGTGGCCCGCCACATCCACGCCCACCCGACCCTGTCGGAAGCGGTCGGCGAGACGTTCCTGACCCTCGCGGGACGCGGCCTCCACCAGCAGTGACGGCCGTACGCGGAGCTACTCGGAGACCCGGTCCCGGTCGACGGGAAGCGAGTAGCGCAGCTTCTCGCGGCCGGTCGCGCCCATTCGCTCGTAGAACCGCCGCGCCCCTTCGTTCCAGACCGGCGTCTGCCACTGCACCCGGTCCATCCCGAGCTCCCGGGCCTCGGCGGCCACCGCGTCGACCAGCAGGGCGCCGAGGCCGAGGCCCCGGTGGCCGTCGCGGAGGTAGAGGCAGTCCATGTGCAGGTACTCGCGGGCCTGCCAGGTGGAGAGCTCGGGTGCGCAGCTCGCGTATCCCACGACCTCACCGCCCGGTATCTCGGCGACGAAGCAGCGCAACCGGGGCCTGTCCTGGCCGAAGAGCAGGGCTCCGAGCCGCTCCGCGAGATCGGGCGCGGGCGGCGCGGCCTTCTCGTACACCGCGTGCTCCGCGGCGAGTTCGGCCAGGCGCGGCAGGTCGGAGGGGCGGGCGGGCCTCACACGGGGCTGCTGGTCGTCGTTCATACCGCCATGATGAGGGGCACCACTGACAACGGCCCCGGCGACGGCGTTCGCCCAGCTCAGCGCGGTGTGAGCCAGTGCGTTGCCCGGTGAGTCAGTGCCCTGCACATCAGTGCGTCGCGAGCCGGAAGCTCATCCGCCCGAAGCTCACCTGGTCGCCGTCGTTGACGACCACCGCCCCGGTCACCCGGCGCCTGTTGACGCTCGTGCCGTTCGTGGAGCCGAGGTCGCGCAGTACCCACACGCCGGACTGGTGGCTCAGCTCGGCGTGCACCCGGGAGACCGTCTCGTGGCTGAGCCGCAGCCCGTTGTGCGGATCGCGGCCGATCCGCAGCGGGTAGGGGCCGGGCACGGGGAACAGCAGCTTCGGCAGCCGCTCGGACTGCCATGCCCGGCGCATCGCCACGCTGAACCCGGACACCCGGCTCACCGCCCCGTACAGCGCCCGCGACCAGCGGCCCTGCGCGTCCAGGTCGGCGGTGAGCGCGGCCAGTTCGTCGGAACGGCGCGCGGACAGGGCAAGTTCCATCCGGCGCATGAACGTGTCGTGTGACAGCTTTCCCTGCGCGGCGCCCTCTCTGAGCACGTCGAGCACACGGTCGCGCTCGTCGTCCGACAGCCGGGCGGGAGCGGGATACGTGGAGAACTGGAAGGACGACGTCACAACAGAGATTGTCGGGCCGACGGCCTCGGTGTGTCCAGCAGGGCCGGACTTTGCCTCAGTTCCCCGTTCCGTCCCCTCTGACCTGCGCAGAAAGCCCCTTGCCGAGCCGCCGCGCACGATTGTTAGGGTCTGGCGACCGTGTACATCCCATGAGGGGAACTCCTTGACGACATCCGCGTCGGACATCACCTTCCGTCCGCTCGCCGGGCCCGAGGAACTCGGGCTCTTCCAGCAGCTCTCCTACGTACTCGACCACGAGGTCGAGGGCGATCTGACCACCGGCCGCCGTCTGCCCTCATGGATGTGGGTGGCACTGCGCGGGGACCGGGTGCTGGCCCGCCTCTCCTGGTGGACGCCGCCGGACCACGAAGTTCCGCTGAGCCTCGACTTCTTCGACGTCGACGACTCGCTGCCGCCCGCCGAACGCCATGCCGTCGGGCTGAAGCTCCTGGAGACCGCGACGGCCGCGGTGATCCCGGCCGGCGCCCCCCGCCCGGAGTACGGCCGCTACACGCCCGGCGACTGGCGCGAGGACCCCCACGCGCGCGAGGTCGTCGACACCCGGATGAACATCCTGGCCGAGACCGGTGCGCAGCTCCTGGTCGAGCGGCTGCGCCTGGAGTGGCGTCCGGGGACTCCGGTCCCCGCCGCGTCCACGCGGCTCGTGTTCCGCCCGGCGACCGACCGCGAGGAACTGCTCTCGCTGATGACGCTGGTCCTGGAGGGCACGCTCGACGAGCACAGCCGTACGGAGATGCTGACGATGACGCCGCGCGCGTCGGCGGAGCTGATGTACGAGGAGGAGTTCGACACCTTCAAATCGCCCCGCGAGTGGTGGCAGATCGCCGAACTCCCGGACGGCGGCGGCCCGGTGGGCTTCGTCATACCCGCCCGCAACAACTACCACCCGATCATCGCGTACATCGGCGTGTTGCCCGCCCACCGCGGCCACGGTTACATCGACGACATCCTGGCCGAGGGCACACGCATCCTGGCCGCGCAGGACGTCCCGCGCATCCGCGCCGCGACGGACCTCGCCAACGTGCCGATGGCGAACGCCTTCGCGCGCGCGGGGTACGTGACCTTCGAGCGCGCGATCAACATGGTCTGGCCGAGCGACAGCTGAAACGTCTCTCCGGGCTCAGCCGACGGCGCGCTGGGCCCGGATCACGTCCCGGTACCACCGGTAGGAGTCCTTCGGGGTGCGCCGCAGCGTCGGGTAGTCGACGTGAACCAGGCCGAAGCGCTGTGCGGCGCCCTCGATCCACTCGATGTTGTCGGTGAGGGACCACACGAAGTAGCCGCGTACGTCCACGCCTTCGGCCATGGCGCGGTGCAGGGCGCGCAGATGCCCGTCCAGGTAGCGGATGCGGCCGGCGTCCTCGATGCCGTCGTAGGAGCAGCCGTTCTCGGTGATGTACACGGGCGGCAGCCGGTCGCCGTAGCGTGCCTTCAGCTGGACGAGCATCTCGCGCAGGCCGTCCGGGACGACGGGCCAGCCGAAGGCGGTGGTCTCGTACCCCTCGATCTCCCTGATCCCGAAGGGCAGTTCGGCGGGCATCTCGAACCCGGCGAAGGACTCTACGGCCTCGGGCGCGGGCGCGCCCACGCGCGTGGGGTTGTAGTAGTTCACCCCGTACCAGTCGAGCGGGGCCGAGATGACGGCGAGGTCGTCCGCGACCGGGCCCGGCATCAGCGCGGCGAAGTTCTCGTCGGGGTAGCGGCCGGTGAGGACGGGGTCCGCGAACAGCCAGTTGCTGATGGTGTCGTAGAGGTCCGCGCCGAAACGGTCCTCCTCGCTCTCGCCCGCGGACCATACGGGGGTGTGCGAGACCGCGAGGCCTATGTTCCGGGCGCCCGCCGCGCGCAGCGCCCCGACCGCCAGGCCGTGGGCAAGCAGCTGGTGGTGGGCGGCAGGGAGGGCGTCGAAGAGGAGCTTCTTTCCGGGGGCGTGCTCACCGAGCGCGTAGCCGAGCAGTGTCACCTCGGCCGGCTCGTTGACGGTGATCCACATGGGGACGCGGTCGGCGAGCCTTTCGGCCACTACGCGCGCGTAGTCGGCGAACCGGTAGGCGGTGTCACGCTGGAGCCAGCCGCCCGCCTCCTCCAGCTCCAGCGGCGTGTCCCAGTGGTAGAGGGTCGGCGCCGGGGTGATGCCGTGAGCGCACAGCTCGTCGACGAGCCGGTCGTAGAAGTCGAGACCCGCCATGTTGACCGGGCCACTGCCGCCCGGGACGACACGCGGCCAGCTGACGGAGAAGCGGAAGGCTCCGGCGCCGAGCCCGGCGAGCAGGGCGACGTCCTCGCGGTAGCGCTCGTGGAAGCCGGTGCCACGGGCGGCGTCGGCGCCGTCCTTGATGCGGCCGGGCTCGGCGGCGAAGGCGTCCCAGCCGGAGGGGCCCTTGCCCTCGGCTGCGGCGGCCCCCTCGGTCTGGAAGGCTGAGGCGGAGGCTCCCCAGAGGAAGCCGTGCGGGAACGGCGGCAGGGTCATGGATCCGGACCTTAATGGCGAGTAACCACAACCTCCAGACCTTGATCCCGCCTTCCGCGGACGATGGATGCCCTCTTCCACGGTTTGACGGTACGCGGGCAACGGGAGGTATCAAGAATGTTGTTCGAGGTGTGGGCGCCGCGGGCGGACCGGGTCGCCCTCCAGCTGGAGGGCACGACCCACGACATGGAACCGCACCCTGTGCGGACCGGATGGTGGCTGACCGAGGCCGGGGCCCGGGACGGCGACCGCTACGGGTACGTCGTGGACGGGGGCCGTCCGCTGCCGGACCCGCGCTCGCGCCGCCAGCCGGACGGGCCAGACGGCCTCAGCGCCGTCGTCGACCACGACGACTTCCCCTGGCAGCACCCCTGGGAGGGCCGCCCGCTGTCCGGCGCGGTCCTCTACGAGCTGCACATCGGCACCTACACCGAAGAGGGCACCTTCGACGCCGCGGCCGCCCGCCTCGCCCATTTGGCCGAACTGGGGGTGACGCATGTCGAGCTGATGCCGGTGTGCCCGTTCCCGGGGCGGCACGGCTGGGGGTACGACGGCGTGGCACCGTGGGCCGTGCACGAGCCGTACGGCGGTCCCGAAGGGCTGAAACGATTTGTCGACGCGGCGCACGACCACGGCCTCGGAGTCGTCCTCGACGTCGTCCACAACCACCTCGGCCCCTCCGGCAACATCCTCCCCGCCTTCGGCCCGTACTTCACCGACACCCACCACACACCGTGGGGCGCCGCCGTCAACCTGGACGCCCCGGGGTCGGACGAGGTGCGCGCGTACCTCCTGGAGAGCGCACTCGCCTGGCTGCGCGACTACCGGCTCGACGGGCTGCGCCTGGACGCCGTGCACACGCTGTTCGACACGCGCGCGTTGCCGTTCCTCGAAGAGCTCTCCACCGCCGTCGACGTGCTCTCCGTCCAGCTGGGGCGCCCGCTCTTCCTGGTCGCCGAGTCCGACCGGTGCGACCCGCGCACCACCGCCCCACGCGCGCAGAACGGCCTCGGGCTGCACGCCCAGTGGAACGACGACTTCCACCACGCCCTGCACACCGCGCTGACCGGCGAGTCCCAGGGCTACTACGCCGACTTCGCGCGCGCCCCGCTCGCCGCCCTGGCCAAGACCCTCACCCGGGCCTTCTTCCACGACGGCACCTATTCGACCTTCCGCGGCCGCACCCACGGACGGCGCGTCGACCGCACGAAGACTCCCGCACACCGCTTCCTGGGCTACGCCCAGACCCATGACCAGATCGGCAACAGGGCGCTGGGCGATCGCCTCTCCGCGACCCTCTCCCCCGGCCTGACCGCCTGCGCCGCCGCGCTGGTACTGACCGGCCCGTACACGCCGATGCTCTTCATGGGCGAGGAGTGGGGCGCCCGCACGCCCTGGCAGTACTTCACCGACCACCCCGATCCCGAGCTCGCCGAGGCCGTACGGGTCGGCAGGCGGCGGGAGTTCGCGGCGCACGGATGGGCCGAGGAGGACATCCCCGACCCGCAGGACCCCGCCACCCGGGCGCGCTCCTGTCTGGACTGGGACGAGCCGGGAAAGGAGCACCACGCGCGCGTGCTCGCCTGGTACCGCCTGCTGATCGCGCTCCGCCGCACCCGCCCCGACCTCACCGACCCGGACATCGCCGCGGTCAAGGTCGTCCACGACGAGGAGGCGCGCTGGCTCACCTTCCGGCGCGGCGACCTCAGGACCGTGGTCAACCTCGGGAAGGAGCCCGCGCTGATCCCCCTGGGCCGCAACAACTGCCAGGTGCTGGCCGCCTGGGAGCCGGTGCAACCACCGCTCCCGGACGGCCAGTTCAGGTTGCCGCCCGAGTCGTGCGCGGTCCTCGGCCCGCCGAGCGTCTGACCGGCCGGCTCACCGATTCGTCGGCTAGTCGACGAGCGCCATCTCGCGCGCGGTGTTGTTGAAGCTGCGCCCGCCGTCCTCGGTGACCGTCACGATGTCCTCGATCCGCACGCCGAACCGGCCCGGCAGATAGATCCCCGGCTCCACGGAGAAGCACATGCCGGGCACCAGCGGCTGCTCCTCACCCTCGATCATGTAGGGCGGCTCATGGGTGGTGACGCCGATGCCGTGGCCGGTGCGGTGGATGAAGTACTCGCCGTATCCGGCCTCTTCGATCACCGCGCGCGCGGCCCGGTCGACGTCCTGGCAGGCCACCCCTGGCTTCACGGCCTCGCACCCGGCCCGCTGGGCCTCCCGTACGACGTCGTGGACGCGCTGCTCCTCGGCGCCGGGCGCGCCTACGTGGACGGTACGGGTGGTGTCCGAGCCGTAGCCGTGCTTGAGGCCGCCGAAGTCGAGGACGACCATGTCGCCGCGTCCGATGGTCCGCTCGCCCGCCTCATGGTGCGGGTTGGCGCCGTTGGGGCCGGACCCGACGACCGTGAAGTCCACCTGCGAATGGCCGAACTCCATGAGCAGCGCGGCCAGATCGGCCGCCACGTCCGTCTCCTTGCGCCCGGCGAACCGGACCTTGAGGATCTCTCCGTACGCCTCGTCCGCCGCCGCTCCGGCCGCCTCCAGGCGCGCCAGCTCGTGCGCGTCCTTGACCGCCCGCAGCATCGGGAGCGCCTCTGTGAGGGCCGCGTAGGTGGTTCCGGGGAGCTTCTGCTGCAGTCCGAGCAGATGCATCGCCCAGGCGTTGTCGCTCACGCCGAACCGGCCGTCCACGTCCAGCAGGGGCGCGGTCACTCCGTACGGGTCGGTGCCGTCGGTCCAGTCCCGCAGGGTGAGAGCCGCGGCCCCGGCGGCGCGCTCGGCGTCCGGCGCCTCCAGCTTCGGTACGACGAGGACCGGCTCCTGCCCGGCCGCCAGCACCAGCAACGTCAACCGCTCGGTGGTCGCGGTCGGCTGATACCCGGTCAGATAGACCAGGTCGGGTCCGGGCGCGACCAGGACACCGGCGAGACCCGCGTCGGCGGCGGACTCGGCGGCGCGGACCATCCTGGCCCGGTAGTCGTCGGCGGTGAAGGGCGCGGGAACAGATGTCATAGGCATGGGCGCCATCCTGCCCGTACGCCGCCTGGCACGCGATCGGGACGGCGAACGGGGCTGCGGCCCGGACGCCGTCAGCCGCCCTCCTGGCTGTCGCCCACCAGTCTTTCGAGGAGCTCCTGGAAGTCGTCGCCGACGACGATCCGCAGGCCGTCGCCCTCGTCCTCGCGGTCGCTGAGCTGGGTGAGCGTGCCGTCACGCCACCAGTAGACGAACGGGCTGATGGCGCCCGGTGTGTCCTCGAAGCCGGCCGCGGCGAAGGACGCCATGGCGTTGAGCGCCGGGATCATGCCGGAGTCGCGGATCACATGGAACGCGAGCTGGTGCCGGAACGGCATGGCGACCAGGGCGCCGTCCGGCGTCAGTTCGCGCCCGGTGAGCTGCGGCACCAGGGCGTCCAGGGCGAGCACCCGGCTGGCCGTGTAGAACGAGTCCCCGACGACCACTTCGAACCGCATGCCGTCCTCGCCCTTGACGCTCTCGTGCGACTCGACGGGCAGCTGCTTGAGGTTGCGCAGGGCCTGGGCGCGCAGTTCGGGAAGGCGGCCGAGGGGTTCCAGCGCCTCGTCGGTGAGCATCATGACGCTCTCCGGCAGATCCAGGGCCAGGATCTCGTACAAGCCCGGTGCGACACCGCGCGCGTAGCTGAAGGTCTGCGGGTCGAGCCCCGCCTCACTGATCACCCGGGGGTAGAGCTGGGCGCGGATCTGCTCGGGCGGCAGGGTGTCGAGTGCGGAGGGGCCATCCATGGTGCGCAGCACCATTCCGACGTGGCGACGAATCAGTTCCGGCCACACACGGGGGCCCCGGCGGTCGTTGTGACAGACCGCCGCGAGGTTCGCGAGGCCGAACCGGCGGTCGCCGCTGTCCTTCACGGAGTCCGCGTAGAGGGTCACCTCCAGGCCCTGCTCGGCGAACGCCTCGCGCACCTGGGCACGGAACCGCGAGCCCTCGTCGGCGGAGAAATAGCCGAACTCCGCGTCCCGGGGCGCATCGCTCCGGTCACGCTTCGGCCCCCGTCGGAATATCCCCACGTCAGCTGCCTTCCGTCACACGGGTCACACGGTAGCCCCGCGGTAGATCCCTACGCCGTTCCCACGCCCGGTGAAGGCCGAGCCTACCCAGCCCCCATCTGACTGACGACAAGATCCGCACGGTCCCGGCCACCTGCCACCACGCGCGCGTTGGCCTCGTCGGACTCCCTGACCCACCGTTCGGCGTACGGGCGGGCCTTCCCGTACCGCACGTGCCGCGCGACGAGCCTGCGCACCCGTTCCGCGCCGTCGATCTCCAGAAACCAGGCCTCGTCGAGCAGCGACCTGACCGGTGCCCAGCCGTCCTGATCGTGCAGGAGGTAGTTCCCCTCGGTGACGACGAGCGGGACGGCGGGACCGACCGGGATGCTCCCGGCGACCGGCTCCTCGATCGAGCGGTCGAAGGCCGGCGCGTACACCACGGCGCCGGGCTCGGGTGTCCGCAGCCGGGTGAGCAACGCGGCGTATCCGGCGGCGTCGAAGGTGTCGGGGGCGCCCTTGCGGTCGGCGCGCCCGAGGCGGACGAGTTCGGCCTGGGCGAGGTGGAAGCCGTCCATCGGGACGAGCACGGCCTGCCCGCCGAGCCGCTCCACCAGCCTCCCGGCCAGCGTGGACTTCCCGGCGCCGGGCGCCCCGGCGATACCGAGCACGCGCCGACGGCCGGGGGCGGCGAGCAGCCGGGCGCGCTCGACGAGACGATTCAGCACAGCGCTCTCCGCAGCGATCTCCATGCCGGACATTGTCCCGTGGCGGCTTGGCGCCCTGACAGTCATACGTATAACCTCGTGCCATGTCCCATATCGCCCTGATCACGCTCGTCGTCCGCGACTACGACGAGGCCATCGCCTTCTACACGGACGCCCTCGGCTTCGAACTGGCCGAGGACACCGACCGCGGGGACGGCTCCCGCTGGGTGGTGGTCCGCCCGCGCGGCACCGGCACCGCGTCGCTGCTACTGGCCCGCGCCAAGAACGAGGCCGAGCGCGCCAGCATCGGCGCCCAGACCGGCGGCCGCGTCGGCTTCTTCCTGTACACCGAGGACTTCGCGGCCGACCACGCCCGGATGACCGCGGCCGGCGTCCGGTTCCTGGAGGAGCCGCGCCACGAGGTGTACGGATCAGTCGCGGTCTTCCAGGACCTTTACGGCAACCGCTGGGACCTGCTCCAGCCCGCGTGAACGTCGGCATTTGGCGCCTGATGGGGCGCCGGTAAACGCAGAAAAGCCCCGTACCGGATCCCGGTACGGGGCTTTTCTCAAAATTTGTTCGGCGGTGTCCTACTCTCCCACAGGGTCCCCC
>NZ_JBHWUR010000029.1:66973-76973 GCF_042737755.1 Streptomyces sp. NPDC059994 | reverse complement strand
TGCACAACCTCGCCCTCGCCGGATAGGCGAGCAGACCGCACCGCGACCGACCCCTGCCCAGGGTGACTCAAAGATCATTTACGGGACAACCCTTAGGGGGCGGCTGATGGGTGGGTGTGCGGCGCTGCGCGAGCCCTGGGGCGACTCCGGGCCCCGGCCCACCCCTCATCGGCGTGCCGGAGAACCACCGGTGCCAGGCCCTCTGCCTGCCCCTCCCCCGCCCCGCCGTCACGCCAACTCGGCCTGCCCCACGGGTCGTTACGGCAGCCGAGTCGTGCGCGCGCCGGTCAGGGGCGGTGTACGGGGCGGATCATCACCGTGTACACGGTGAGGTCGCCGGGTCCTCGGTGGTTGGCGACGCTCCGGTACCCCCAGGTCTCGCAGACGGTCTGGAGCGCTCCGCCGCCGATGGCGGAGTCCACCAGGAGCGTTACGCGCTCCTCCGGCCGGAGCGAGAGCCATATGTCGTGGAGCTGTGCGGCGACGCCGGTGCCGCGCCAGGGCTCGCGGACGACGATCTCGCTGAGGACGGCCGTCCGCTGCCCGCTCTCCCTCGTGACGTACTCCGGCAAGGGCACGATCACGTTCGCCCACCAGTCGGTGTCCGCCGCGAGGGAGAAGCCGTGGCAGTACCCGACGGCCCGGCCCCCCTCGTATCCGATGGCCGTCGTCCAGCCGGGCCTGGCGGCGGCCGCATGAAGACGCGCCTCGAACTGCTCGGCGTCGGAAGCCCGAGCCTCCGTGTGGACTTCGAGCAGGCTGTGCTTGACGTACGGGAGGTGCTGGGCGTCGGCCAGGCTGTACTCGACTGTCACGGATGTCGTCCTCTCGCCTGCGGTGGGCCGGTGAGCCGTGCCAGTGAGTCACTTGGCTCCGGCGAGCCGGCCGCACCAGACTAGCCGGAAACCGACCACCTGCGCTGTTTCGGCCTCTCCCCCGCCGTCGGCCCCTGTGCTCAGTAGATCTGGAGATTGGCCCCGAACAGGCCGGGTCGGCCTCGGCCGCTTGTCGCCACCGGCGCAGCAAGCCGTCCAGAACGTTGTCGTCCGTACTCCCGTCGAGCCCGTTCTGGTCGTCGGCCGCGGCTCGTTCCCGGCGGTGAGCGTCAACGCTCGCTCGACTTCCGGCAGGGTCGCGCGCACCTGCGCCGGGGTGAGCAGGAAGTTGCCGCACCAGCCGGGCCCTCGGCGCGAAGTCCTTGCTCTGCACGGAGAGGAACAACCGGTCGGGGGATTCGTCGAGTTCCCCTACGTCGTCGACGATCCAGAAGTCGTCCTCCGGGCCCGCGCCTCCGTACAGCTGCTGGATGTGCTCACCGGGCGCGGTCAGCTCGAAGAACGAGTCGACGGCACCGGCCGTCTCGGCGTCCGCGCCGTACCGCGTACGGTGACTCGGCAGCGGAGCCCGCTGCCGTCGCTGCCACCGTTCCCGCGCGTACGGAACGTCGCGCTCTTCCGCGATCAGTGGCAGTACCCGCGGGGCGAGTTCGTCCACCACGCTGTCACGGTGGGCGCTGACGGCCCAGGCCGAGGTGATACCTATCGCGCCACCGTACGGCAGACGACTGATGGCAGGCAGCTGGTCTGTCCGCTCCGGCTGAGCGGAGTCGGAGCAGCCCGACGTCAAGTCGACGGCCGGTGACAGGTCCTGTCCCCCGGCCGTGACGCGGGCCGGATCCACGGGCCGTCGGCCGGAGTCCATTTTCCAGGCCGTTTTCAAGGCCAAAAAGGCGGATCCCGAAACCACGCGGCGCTGTGCTGCCCTCTGACGGCCCCGCACAGGCTCCCCGACCCGATCACACCAACTCCCTCCCGAACGGGCGCTACAGGCCCCCTTATGCGAGTCGGGTCTATGCCGTTATGTCGTTTTCTGCCTTCATTCATCCGATCTACAGATCATCGGTATCGAGGTGAATCCGGCAGACCTGTGCGGGGAGGCGACTCCGCCGCAGTTGCAGGCAACGCTCGACGGGCGCGCGCGGTGCCCGGGGGCGGTCCGCTACGCCGGACAAGCCGTACAGCGGCCTCGAAGATCTGCGCGTCGTCTCCTGGATCACTGCGGCCTGCCCCGAGCCGCGCTCGTCGGGCTGAGCATGGGCGGGGAAACGTCCCTGGACTTCGCCCTCGCCCACCCGGACCACGTGAGCGCGCCGGCCTTGGCCGGCGTCTCCGTAAGCGGACACGTCTGGCCGCGGGACGCGGAGTCAGCCGCCTACGCGGCCACCCGCCGCACGGCAGACGCGGCCGCGCCGGCCGAGCCGGAGCTTTCCATCTGGGCGTCCCTGGGGCGCACGGGCTCCTGGCGGAGAGCCGATCAAGGCGATGGTGGAGGAGACGCGCCACGGCGGCGAGTCACCAGCGAGGCGAGTCACCAGCGAGCGGTTCCTCCCGCACTCCCCCGGCCGCGACGCCGAATCCAGGCTGGGCCGCACCACCGCGCCAACCCTGGTTGTCCATGGTGACCACGACCACCCGGAGATCGAAGTCATCGCCGACCGGCGCATCGCCGACCTCCCCAACGCCACGGCCAGGTCATCCCCCCGCCGACCACTACCTGCCGCTACGCACCCCCGAACGGCTGACCGCCCTACTGCCGGCACATCTGCGCTGAGGGCTCCCCCGGCTCCGGTTATCACGGCGTGATAGGTCACTTGCTGATGCCCGATGGGCTCCTTACCTATCACGCCGTGATAATCCGGCTGCCTCCTCGTGGGCTTCCGAGGTGCCCGCCGGGCCGTCAGTCGGCCGTTGCCGGTTCCGTTCTGATGGCTTCCCGGGCCGCCTCCTCCTGGAGACGTTCCAGCATCCGGTTGCGCTCGGCGGAGGTCATCCGTGAGATCGCGATTTCGGCGCAGGCGACGCCGTCGTTCCACGGCATCTTGACGACGGGCCGGGCGCCGGGGCCGGAGTTGGTCTCGGGGCGCGGGGCGGGGAGGTCGCTGCCGTGGAGGGGGTCGGGTTCGGCCTCCGACCTATCACGGCGTGATAGGTCGGCATCGGGCGTGGAGTTATCACGGCGTGATAGGTCCGCGTCGGCCCTGGGGGTATCACGGCGTGATAGGTCGGTGTCGCGTGCAGGGCTGTCAGGGGGTGAGGGGGCCAGGTCGGTCGGTGGGGTATCACGGCGTGATAGGTCGTCTGCTTCGCCGGGTTCGGGCCGGGGGTGCAGCTCGACCTTCTGGCCGCGTGCCAGGGCGACGATGGCCGAGGTGCTGCCGTCCGGTGCGAGGTCCGGGACGATCGAGGAGCTATCACGGCGTGATAGTTCCGCCGCGCGTCGGGTCGCCTCGCGGCGTTCGTCCGATGCGGCGGCGCGGGCGTCGGCCTGTTCGCGCTGCTGCTCGGCGGTGTACTTGGACAGGTTCCGTACGTGCTCGACCTTGCGGCGGCCCTCGACCAGGTCGGCCTGGAGTTCGGGGGTCAGGTCCAGGACCGACAGCTTGGAGGAGATCGTGGACTGGGCGATGCCGAGCCTCTTGGCGGCGCGGTTCTGGGAGCCGTAGAACTCGACGAGCTTCTTGAGCGCGTTCGCCTGCTCCAGCGGGTTCATGTCGTCGCGGTGGACGTTGGCGACGAAGGCCGCTTCGAGGAGTGCCTCGTCGGTGGAGACGAGGGCGTTGTCGACGCTGACCCGGACGGTCGGTACACCGGCGAGCTTGGCGGCTGCCAGGCGGCGGTGGCCGTCGATGACGATATAGCGGGTGTCGGGGTCGAGGTCCTCTGCGCGGTCGGGGCGTTCGCGCAGATAGGCCTCGACCGAGGCGATGGTGATGGCGTTGACGAGGCCGATCTCGCGGATGCTGTCGGCCAGGCCGGCCAGGTCGCGCAGTTGCTCGCGCGGGTTGTCGGGGTTCTGGCTGATGCGGCCGACGGGGAGCTCTGTGGGGTCGGGGACGCCGGCGGTCGGGGCGTCGGTCGCGGCGCCGATGGCTGCGCGCCGGGCGGAGACGGCTCGGGCCTGGCCGAACGACGTGCCTGCTCCGAGGTCCTTGGCTTTGCTCACTTGCTGATCTCCCGGGCGAGGGCGCGCAGCCCGACGGACTGGTCGCAGCGCGGGGCGTACGACAGGAGCGGACGCTTGACCCGTACCGCTTCCTTCTGTTCTTTCAGGTCTCCGATGACGCCGACGACGCGTGGATCCTTGATGTCCATCCAGGACTGGAGGGAGGAGGTGGCGATGTACCCGCGCCGGGCGTCGTAGTGGTTGACGACGATCCCGAGGTAGTCGAGTTCGAGCGCGAGGTCGGTGCGCATGTCCTCTATCTGCGACGTCAGCAGGTCGTAGGCGTCCGCGCTGCTGTCCTCGGCCTGGACGACGATGAGCGTGCCGGAGTTGCCGGGGACCTCGTCGGGGCGGCGGCGTCCGTAGTACGCGGCGGCGTCCATGCTCAGGCCGAGGCTGGGCGGGCAGTCGATGAGGATGACGTCGTAGTCGGCTTCGACGGGGGCCAGGGCGCGTTCGAGGGCGGCTTCGCGGGCGCGTACCGATGCCAGGCGTACGTCGAGGAGGAAGGCGTCCGTGCAGGCGGGCAGGAGGTGGAGGCGGTCGCCGAAGCGGTCCTCGTCGATGGCGACGATCACCTCGCGCAGCTCGCCCTTGGCGTCGCCGGCCATGTGGTTGGTGAGCGAGTCCCCGCCCATGGGCAGCGGCTGCTGGCCGAGCTGCTTGGTGAGGTGGCCCTGCGGGTCGAAGTCGACGAGCAGGACGCGCTGGCCGAGGCCGGGCAGGTCTTCGAGGGCGAGGGGGTCGTAGCGGTCGCCGCTGCTGTCCGTGTCCGCCTCGTTGGCTTCGTCGAGGAGGGCGGCGAAGTGCTTGGAGACGCGTACGGGCATGAGGACGGTGGGGTCTTCGGCCAGGGCCTCGCCCGTCCCGGCGGTGATGGCGGTCTTGCCGACGCCGCCCTTCTGGTTGCAGACGACGATGCGCCGCACGATCGCGGGCCGCCGTACGGCCGGGGCGGGGTGGTGGTCGAGCCACACCTGTACGGACTGGGCGAGGCCCTGGATGAGGGAGACGCCCCGGTCCTTGCAGTCGGCGCGGAAGCCGGTCCACTGGGCGGCGGGGAGGAAGGTGGCGAACGATTCTGCGCCGGAGGTGTCGATGGGGGAGAGGTTCGAGCCGAGGCTGCGCCAGGTCGTGATGCCCGTCTCGACGGCTTCCTGGATGTCGACTCCGAGCTGTGCCGCGCGGATCTTCAATTCCTGGCGAAGCCGCAGGGGAAGCTTCGAGACGACCTTCTCCCGGTCGCTTCTGGTGGCAGGTGAGGTCATGAACGTAACTCTACTAACGTTGTAGATCGATTGATGGACTGACACGTTAGCTTTCTGGCTTTGCGGGAGAGAAAGTTGGGGTGATTGGGGTGAATCAGGCGATTTGGTGGTGAAGTGCTGGGCGGGGGAGGGGAGTTATCACGGCGTGATAGCCCCGGTGCGGGAGGCTGACCTATCACGGCGTGATAACTCGGCTTCTCCGACTTGGTTGCGGCCGCTGACCTATCACGCCGTGATAACTCGGCCCCTCCGACTCGGTTGCGGCCGCTGACCTATCACGCCGTGATAGGTCAGCCTCGCGTCATCAGGTTCTCCCACCGTGTCCGCCGGCGGCACGTCTGCTTCAGGTCGTGGGCCGGCTCCGAGCACCCGGAGCCGGGATCTTCCCGGTCACAGCAGGGCCGTCAGGCGCTGAACGCTGCGGCTGCCCTCACGACGCACGCCCAGGGGGATCAGGGCGGCGCGGGCCGGCAGGCGCACCCCTCCGGTGAATGCCACCCGCGTTCCCTGTCCGTCGGGCGCCGCAGCCACACCGAGCAGCAGGAACCGGCTCTGCAGCCAGCACCAGCCGGGGCGCTGCACCCCACGCAGTCGTGCCCGCATCCCGTACTTGCTGCGCGCCAGCGCCTCCACGCGCTCGCCCTGCCGACGGACGACGCACAGCCGCTCCATGTCGGGCACGACCTGCCCGAAGGTGCCTTCCAGGTCGTCCAGCAGGGCCCAGACCCGTTCGAAGGAGGCATCGATGTGCGCCTCGGTCACGTGGGCCCCGCGAATGCCGCCGGCCAAGGCGTGCAGGCGGCGTACCGGGTCGAGGTCGGTGGTGGGCCAGGGCTCGTTCATGACGTCCACGCCTTCCGGAAGGTGTCGCGGGCCCGGTGCAGCCGCGACTTGACGGTGCCCGTGCGCACGCCGAGCAGCGCGGCGGCGGTGCGCTCGTCCAGGCCCTCGACGTCCCGCAGCATCAGCACCGCGCGGTGCTCGGGGGAGAGCCGGTCCAGTACGTCCCTGATGTCGGCGCGGAGTTGGGGGTCGCCGCGGGCGGGAAGCGCGCTGAGATCGGCCGGTACGGTGCGGGCGGCGCGGTGCGCGGTGCGGATCGCCTCCCGTACCGCGATGGCACGGACCCAGCCGTGCAGTGCGGCCGGGTCCCTCAGGGTGCGCAGCGACTTGAAGACCGCCACCAGGGCCTCCTGAGCGGCGTCCGCACCCTGGCCCAGGGCTATGGGCGCGCAGACGCGACCCACGTATGGGGCGAGGACGTCCAGGAGTTCGGCCATGGCCAGGGTGTCGCCGCGCTGGGCGGCTCGCACGAGCCGGACCGTCCGGTCCTCGGGTTGTTCCTCAGGCACGGGCCGCATCCTTCCACCGCGCCACGCGCAGGGCGGCGACGGCCAGGACGGCGCACAGCGGGGTGTAGAGGATGAGGTTGAGCCAGTAGAAGGCGGTGCCGGTCTCCTTGGCGAACAGCCAGTAGATCCCCGCCAGGGCGCGCAGCGAGAGGCCTGCGGCCACGGCCAGGGTGGCGATGCGGAGCAGCAGGTGGTGGGGCCGGCGAGCGTGGGCGAGGACGAAGGCAGCCGCGGTGATGAGGAGGACGACAAGAGGAAGCAGGATCGGTGGTGTGAACGGCACGTCCGTCCCGAGAACCGCGTCGGACAGGCTCTTGTCGTCGGCCGCGGGCCAGGTGGCTCCCGTCGTCCAGTACAGGTGGAGCGCAGCGTCCACGGTGAGCACCGACGCGACGAGCGCGGCAGCACGGGTCGGGGCGGGGGTGTGGCGGTGGGGCCCGAACGGCATGGGTCCTGATCCTCCTACGTCGGCGAGGGAATTCCGTCGCCGTGTTGAGGAGCCGTCCGCGCGAAACGTTCCCTCGGAGTACGTGAATTCTCAGCACCGGTGGCGGCGTCCCGGGGCCGGGACGAACGCAGGATGGGCTCTCCGCCGGCAGCTTCGGCCTCTTGGGGTTATCACGGCGTGATAGGTGGGGCTTGAGTCTCGTCCGGTTGGGCGTGCCCTACGTCAGCGCTACGTACAGGACGCCCAGCAGGCCGTAGATGCCCGTCACCACGCCGCCCCAGGAGAGCGCGGCGAGGATCTTGCCGCGGTGGCGGATCGCGTAGGGGTCGTTGCGGGCGTGGGACTTGCTGAGGCGGGTGCGCAGGGAGCGGTAGTCGGTGAGGAGGGCTGCCGACGTCGACGTCCAGCAGATGAAGAGCAGGAGGAGGAACAGGTCCAGGACGCTCATGGGTGCCTCGGGGGGTCTGCTCGGAGCATCGGGGTGCGGGTGTGCCGGCGGCGTTCGCCGGGGTGGAAGACAAGGATCGTCATGCGGGCACCGGGGGCGGCCATCGGCTGGGCCGCGCACAGCGTGACCCAGCCCGGGCCGAGGGCGAGGTGGTGCAGGGGGCGTTCCTCGCCGTCGAGGGGGAGGTAGGCGCCGGCCCGGTCGTAGATACGGGAGGTGACGGGGTCGGTGAGGACTTCCTTCTCGATCTGTTTGAGCGTCTCGTCGTGGGGATCGGCCGCGAGCGCACCGCGCAGATGGGGGAGGGCGAAGGGGGCCCAGGTGTTCTCCCAGTCGGCCAGGACCGAGCGGGCGGTGCGGTCGAGGGCCATCCAGCGCATGGTGTTGTGCGGGGCGCGGCCGTCGGGGAAGAGGGCGGCGAAGGCGGAGTTGAAGGCGAGGAGGTTCCAGGAGCGGTCGTGGACGTACGCCATGTGCGTGATGCCGTCGACGGCTTCCTGCCAGACCCCGGGGATCTCCTCGCCGGACCGCGAGTTGAGGGGGTAGGGGGGATCCTGGCCGAGTCCGTACCGCCACAGGGCGATCCATTCCTGCTCGTTCATACCGAGCAGGCGGGCCACGTCTTCGAGGAGGTCGGCGGGCGGGTTGCCGTAGCGGCCGGACTCCAGACGGCCGTAGGTGTCGGGGGCGCGGTGCAGCAGTTGGTCGATCTGGGCCTGGGAGAGGCCGGGGGCGCGCCGGCCCTGGCGGGTGGGCCGGTTCAGGCCGTGGCTCTCGGGTGAGATGAGTGCGCGGCGTTCGCGCAGCAGGCCGCGCAGAGCAACCTTGTCCATGAAACGTGTTCCCCATGCGTGGGCGGCCCCCCGGCAGGAGGGATGCCGCCGCGGTGAGCTGTGCCGGTGCGGAATGCGGGGTGCGGGGATCAGCAGCCCCAGGCCGAGTCCCGCCGTCCGCCCGGGGCGGGTTGCGGAGCGCCGTGGGCCGAGAGCGGTGTTGCGGGTGTTGCCGTGGGTGCCTCGCGGTGCTGCATCGGTGCTTCCTCTCGTACGCCGTGGTGTGGGCGGTGGGGGAGCAGTGGCAGCACCCTCCCCGTCGTACAAACGTCCTACGGACGGACCGGGATCGAACATCGGCCGTCCGTGCGAGCGTTTTCGGCCGGGACCGGGCGGGGCGTACCGGCGGGGCCGGGTCCCGTACAGGCCCACCGGTACGCTGCCTGGTCCGACAGGCGGCGATCAAGCGGTGGCGGCTGCGTGTGTGCGCCGGGCGTACGCACGCAGCGCACCGACGGGGGCGAACCAGGTGGAGAGCGACAATCCGGCGCGGCGTACGGACCGTCTGCCGCCGGAGGCGGTCGAGTTGTACGGGCGGATCACCCGGCACGAGCCCCTCACCCCCGAGGACGGGCCGGTCCTGGCCCGGCTGCGGGAGCGCGGCCTGGTGGCGGTCGACGCCGATCTGCCGGACATCCCGATCGCGCTCGACCCGCAGGAGGCGGCCCGGCGGCAACTGGACGCGGACCTGCGGGAGATGGTGGCCCGGGCGGCGCGGATGGCGGCGATACCCGAGGACGCGGACGAGTTGAGCGTGCACTTCGAGCGGGCCAAGTGGCGTTCGGGGCGCGGTTCCGAGTTCCTGACGGAGCCGGGGCTGGTCAACGCCCGTATCGAGCACGCGATCAGCCAGGCGCAGGGCGAGCTGCTCACGGCCCAGCCGGGCGGGCCGCGCAGCCGGGAGCTGCTCGCCATCGCGATGGACCGGGACAGCCGGGCGCTGGAGCGCGGGGTGAGCGTACGCACGCTGTACCGCGACAGTGTCCGCGACGACGAGGCGACGCGGCAGTGGGCGCGGGTGATGACCGGCAAGGGCGCGCAGTTCCGTACGCTCATCGGGCCGTTCCAGCGGTGCATCATCGTGGACCGGCGCACCGCGTTCGTCTCCGACCACATCGTGAACTCGGTGCCCAGCCATGCCGCCTGGCACGTCCTGGACCGGGCGGCCGTCGCGTACATGGCGGAGGGCTTCGACCAGGAGTGGCGGCGCGCGGAAATCTGGCACGGCGATCCGCGGGCCTCGGACGTGGCGGCGGGGGCGCGTACGACCCGGCTCCAGCGGGAGATCCTGCGGGACACGGCCGCCGGGATCGAGCAGCGGATCACGGCCCAGCGCCTGGGCATCGGGCTGCGTACGCTCTCGAAGGAGATCGGCAAGCTGCGTGAGCTGTGGCAGGTGTCGACGCTGGCGGAACTCACGTACCGCTGGGCGCTGTCGGCGGAGCGGCTGATCGACGACGGGTGACGGGGGGCGGGTGACGGGGGGCGGCTGATCGACGACGGGTGACGGGGGGCGGGTGACGGGGGGCGGGTGACGGGGGGCGGGTGACGGGGGGCGGGTGACGGCGGGCGGGTGACGGCGGGCGGGTGACGGCGGGCGGGTGACGGCGGGCGGGTGACGGCGGGCGGGTGACGGCGGGCGGGTGACG